>NZ_JBMIRP010000057.1:0-41049 GCF_049202975.1 Ureibacillus sp. MALMAid1270
AACGAAGTTTTGATAAGTTTCGTGTGCAATAAACGTTGGTTTCATTTTGGCACCTCAATCACAAGTAGTAAGGGAAAATAATCCCTTCACCGGCGATTATTGTGGTGTTTTTGAAAAGTCAAGTGTTTCTTGTCGAATTCGAGGAAATATTTTGATAATTAATTTCCAGTTTTAAAAAAATGAACATTAAAAAATCCCACCTAAAATAGGAGGGATGAAATAAATTGGTTTGAGTAAAATCCTTGAACCACAAAGCTCGGCGAATGCCGAGAGTCTATTAAGAAAAGAGGAGGACGATATATTATGAGAGAAATTAAAATAAAGGATAATAAAGATTTTATTTTAGAATACATCCATGGAGTACATGGGCAAAAAATTATAATTACTAAGGCTGGGGAATGCTATCGAGTAGATTGCAATACTATTTCAGGTGAAAATGAATATGAATTTCCATTAAATCAGTTCAATGAATTATCCCCATTCCAACTATATAAATACCTTGATGAGAATAACTTTGCGCTAACCCTTTTTGATGAAAATGAAGGTGATATTGTGATTCAAGCAGAAAGAATAGAATTTAGGGATTTATGTGATACCGAAGAAGAACTTTTAAAGTATATAAAATGGGATTTAGTTGATCATCTAGTTGATCTTGCTTACATTGAGGAAGAAGACGAGGAAGAGTATCAGGATTTCAAAGATGATTTATTAGATGCTTCTACCAAAGAAGAAATACAAAAACTATTAAATCACTACATAGAACTAAATGGAAAATATAGTATTGAAGATAAAATCGATAGTTTCATGTTCCTCATTTAATTCCTTGTTTGGCGAACCGTATTACAAATAGGGGTAGAATAAAGGAAGGGATTGGCAATGAAAAGTGGATAAACAAGTCGAATTTATAAAACGTTAAGGGAACAAGTTCGGTATATGGGCAACTTGTTCCTCTTTTAGTTTCTGTAATTGACTTCGCAAATAGTCTATCTTTTTCTTTTCCCGGTTGTAATCTACCATTAATTTGAATAGTTCAAGAAGTTAAATTAGTTATTTGTACTGGTCTTCTTCCCATTTATCATAATCTTTGTCATATTGGTCAAGATTGCCGTCTCTTTCGAAATATTCTTCGACGTCTGGACGTGAACCATAATCCCAATTACCTTCTGGATCGTCTGGATGATTTGTGTAATCATTTGGATCGGCTACCATAATAATTTATTCTCCCTTCATTATTCTGAAATTGATGTAGCATATTTATTTTAACCGAATATAAATGTATGTTCCAGTGCGTCTAAACGCTTAATTTACCCACTTGTAACAAAACCCACGTTAATTTAGGTAGATGGTGTTTTTTTGCCCAAAAATCGGGGTTAATCAGTCTCTTAAATCAACTTTAGGCATGGAAGTAATACATAGTATTATAGTCAATCCTAAATGTATTTCTTCCCATAAAAAACAAGGTTTTTACTTCATTATCTTGAAGAGTCATCATGTATAAATTTTCAAAAGATAATGGAGGAGATACACTTGCAAAGAACAAATCACTCAAGAAAAACAATGGAAAATGAAATTGTTGAATTCCATCACGAAGATTACCAATTTATCATTACACGTTTTAAAAAAATCAACTGGAAGCAATACAAGGGGTTCGCTCAATATCAGTACTTTTTATTTGTGTTCGACAAAAGGCTAGCAAAGGTTAATAAAGAGGAATCTTTAACCGAAGTTTTCAATACAGAGATTAGAGACAATGTTTTTGAAACCTTTGAAAATCTTAAGCAAAATATAGATGCTATTTTGAGCGAGTATATTCTGGATGATGATGCAATCTTTGAGTGTTTAAAAGTGGTTGAAAAATTGAATCCTATTTATTTGGACAAGGACGAGGAGTGAATCCTTGTCTTTTTGATTGTTTAAATTTCCGAATATAAATTATAAAAATCTAATCCGAAAAATGCAGTAATCATCGCTTTGATGTTGAAATAAACGTAAAAGGAGGTGGAAATATTGCTTAAATTAAGTGTAGAAGAATTAGTCGAAATTAATGATTTTTATAATGGTTCATCTAGAGTCACAATCACCTATGTAACAGGCGATACCGTTCTATTAGAACTTTATGATGGTGGTGATATAGATGAGTTCATTCTTAGTAGGAGGGATTTGATAATGGTACTTAGAAACTTTTATGTTGAGGATATTTGTGACATTGTTCATTCTGGAGTTAATGGATATTTTGACGTAAAAGTAGATGAGTCTAGTGAACATTATCCAGTGCAAATTACTGTTGAAGATGGACATAAATATTACTGTAATTTAAAAGAACTTAATTATATAAAAAATATAATTGACCACCAAAAGGAATCTTAAGTAAAAAGACCTTTTTCGTAGATAGACCGAATGTACAAATGACAGAACCAGTTTTAAGATGTTATGAGTATGGCAAAATAAACTTGACAAATACAAAATTACAGTCGTTAGCGGTTAAAAACAGGTCCATATAATGGTTACCTATGATAAAATAGGAAAAAAGATGGATTTTCATTCTTATGGGGGGCTATTTATGAATATTAGAGACAACCAAGAAAAATTTTTAGATGAAATATCATTGCTAAAACAAGACTTAATTTCTACCTTGAATTCAGTTAATGTAGAGAAATTCAGAGAAGAATATAAAGGACGCTTTAGTTCAGAAAGGTTTAAGGAATATTTTGTTGAAAAGGCCGCAATACATACAGTTTTGAAATATGTCTTAATTCGTATGATCGAAGAATCGATGGCTAGGGTAAGACCTAAGTTGAATGAGGACGGATTGAAGATTTGGCATGAAATGAGTAAGAATTTTAGAAAAGATTACAATTTGTTATTTGATTTCGCCATTAACGATGTAAAAAGAGAGCAGGATCTTGGATACATATTTAAAGATACAATTTACGACGATGATGCTTTTGGAAGTAAATCAGATGGAGTTTTGAATAAACATATCCCAATACTGGCTAGGTATAATTTTTCAACCTTAGATGAAAATTCATCATTAACACTCATAGACAGTTTATTTAGTTCCGAAAAAAGGGAAGAACTTCAAAATTTCTATGAACCTTCTCCTATAGTAAATTTCTTATTACAACAATTAGGCTTGATATAAAAGGTGGTGCAATATGTTAAATAAAATTCGCTTAATAAATGATTTGAAGGAATTACATAAAGAAATCGTAATTGTTTATAAAAATATTTTTGATTATAAGTATATCAATGACCCATATTTTGTGAATTTGATTACTGAGGAATATAAAAAAGAAAATATTTCTGCAGAGGATAAAAAAGAGTCTTGGAATATACAGTATTTTCATCGATCTGCCTATACATTGCTAAATAAAATTTTATTTATTCGTATATGTGAAGATAAAGGATTCATGTTGAATGATGAAGATAAAATCATGGACCAAGAAATTAATACTAATGCGGGGCAAAAGTTGTCTATGCTTGGATTACAAAAGTGGACAAGCCTCATTTCAAATTACAGTCTGTCTGAATTGATAAGATTTGCTTTTAAAGACATGAACCGATCTTATTATAATATTACTTTGTACAAAGAGGATAAGTATGATTGGCTAATACCTAACAAAAAAGATGTAGAACTTTTATTTGGTGATGAAGATTCAAATAGCAAAAAGTTATTTTATGATTTCGAATCACTAATAAAGAATATTATTGAAGTTTTAGATACCTCAAGATATAACTTTGGTGACTCATCAGATAACGTTTTAGGAGACGTTTATGAGAACTTTATGGATCGTGATACACGTAAAGCATTGGGGCAATTTTATACACCAGACTTTGTTATTGAGTATATCTTAGAAAATACAGTTAAAAATGTTGATATTATTTCAAACCCTTTTGTTAAGGTATTGGACCCATCCTGTGGATCTGGTCACTTCTTAACCATGGCATACGATTTGTTAAGAGAGAAATTTGAAGAGAATATTGATAGGCTACGTGAAAAATATAAAAGTGAAATCTATGAAATATCAGTTGGTGATAATAAATTCAATATTAAAGGAATTGACTATTGGTCTAAAAAGTATTTGCACTATCATTTATTAAAACATTGTATATATGGCGCAGATATTGATGGATTTGCACTACAAATTACAACAATTAACCTATTGTTAAAAGACTTGGATAACTTTATAACCGATGAACTAAATATCATTGAATGTGACAGTTTAATTAAATGGGAAAGAGATTACGAATGGTTATCACTAAAGGAACAATTAGAAACAGGGGATTTATTGTTGGAAGTTAAGCATAGAAATATTCTAGGGGTAAAAGAGACCTTAACTCCATCCTTTGAAGAAGCATATGAGATAGTTAATAAAGGGGCTTTTTGGTCAAATGAATTTGACTATATTGTAGGTAATCCACCATATATAACCGTTGGTGGTAAATACACGGAACTACTAGAGGATATCTATGAAGGGTATTTATCCACAAACTATAAATTTTCCGACTATAAAATGAACACTTATATTTTGTTTATGGAACGGGGAATGGATGTTTTAAAAGAAAACGGAAGTTTATCATATATTACTCCACGGGCCGTACTTGATAATTATTATTTTAAAAATATAAGAAAATTTATATTGGATAATCTAAAAATCAATTCACTAATTGAAATAAATTCAAAAGTATTTGATATGGCGGAAACAGGGGGAAATGCAATATTTGTTTTGGAAAAACAATCTTTAGAGTATAACTATGAAATAGATGTGGCTAAAGTAAATAACAATGACGAGTTACAAAACTTGAATTTTACAAAATTAAGCCAGTCTAATTTCCTAAATAACAACAACTATAATTTTACTATAGGCAGTTCTTCAAGTTATGAGATTATTTCCAAAATAAAACAAAACACAGTCCCTCTTGGTGATATTTTTGAAATAAAGAACGGAGTTAACACAGGTAATGCTGCTAATGTGCTACTGTCTGATAACAAATTAGATGACAGGTACTTACCAATTATAGAGGGTAAGGATATACAAAGATTTAATGTAAATTGGGGTGGGTTATTTATATGTTACGACAAAGACATAAGGGAGAAAATTGATTTAAAGAGCCTAAAGACGAAGCAAAAGAAAATTGATTTTGCACTTAGAACAATTGATATATTTTCTAGAGAAAAGATAGTAGTTCGTCAAACAGGTGATAAACTTATTAGTGCAATTGAAAATCAAAAGTATATTACACGTCATTCAGTCCATTTAATGTATCCTAAAGAGGAATCATCGATTAAATCCCAAAAATATATAACTTGTTTATTGAATTCAATATTAATGAATTTTTATTATCAAACAGTAATTCCAGAAAAAAAGAAAGCATTTGCTGAAGTAAAGATTGTAAACTTGGAATATTTACCCATAAGAAAAATATCGACCGATAAAATTCAATTGTTTGAGATACTTTATGACAAACTATTTGAAGGGTATTCAAAACTAGAGCAATTTAAAGAAGAGTCAATTGAAATATTTATGAAAAATGACTTTATGGAAATCAAAAAATATCTTGATAAAAAAGGAGAACTTTTAGGAGAAATATCTTTACTTACAACGGAAATAAATAAAAATATATTTGATATTTATGAAATGGATTTAGATGAAATTAAAAGTATTTATAAATTGAGTGATATGGAAATGTCAAAAGAAGAGGAAATAATCTATAGTAGTAATGGCGCTGTAGGAAAAAGCGAAATATTATCTAAAACCATAAATGAAATTAAAAAGATATTGGACCCAGAGAGTTTCATTAACGAACATGTTAATAATAATTTATCATTAACTGATATGAGCAAAAAGTACAATTCACATCTAATTACAATTAACTATCTTAGGGAAAATTACTCCAGTGAAAATGCAAAGGAAGAACCTTGGATATTCTATAACTTTTCTGAGGTATACGAGACCATTGACACTAAAATTCGCAAGAAAGCACTAAATTTATTGAGGGAAGAAATGGAATATACCTCTTTAACGAAGTTAAGTGAGAAATTATTGGAGATTAATCCCGAATTAATAGTTGCAATGGAGAATTATAAGAAAGACTTTCCAGTTAAAAAACAAAAAGAAATCATAAAAAAAGCAATTAATGATCAAGCAAGTACTTGGAGTTCTTTTGTGAAAAACAAAGGTAAAAATAAACAATTTGTTAAATATGATACTAATATATATGGACTGTCTGATTGGGAGGATGAAGTGCATAAAAGGTATTTTATTGATTTAGTCAACTATTATACTTCAAAAAATGAAGCGAACTTTGTTGGAACTATATTTGAAGGATTGTCTAAGACGAAAAAGAAAGCAGAGGCTGCCTTGAAATCCTTAAAAGAATTAGTCTTTAAAGATAAAGAGGAATATTTAGAAGTACTTACTGAAAAGGTAAGGAAGGCTTTTGATTAGACTGGAGGGCTAGTTAAATGGACCATATATTGCCCATGTCAGAAAGAGTGCCTGTAGATGAAACTCTACAGGCACTTGAGTATATAAGGTATGAAAGAGATAAAGACGCTGTACGGCAATATTTTGAGGATGTAATGCCATTCAGCGAGTCCACATCAATAAAATATCGTAGAAGGCTATTTGAGCGTTATGTAGTTTTGGAAGAGGAACAAGTTGTTTACACTCCTTTTCTAGAAATACTCAGTGAAATCGGTAGTTACCAAACCAAGAAGGAAATATTGTTTTACATGACTGTTGTTAAAACTTTAACACTTCAAATTGTGTTAAAGGATATTTATTCAGGCAAGTTATGCAAGCATTTCACAAAGACTGAACTAATGGATTATTTAACGCAGCGAATGATAGAACATAAAACTTCTTCGGTTGAGAAAACATTATCGGTTTTAACAACTATCCTAAAGGATTTTAATATTATATCTGCCAAAGAAGATCCCTTAAAAAATGAAACTAGTTTTGTTGTGAATGAACGATTGCGACCAACAAATGAGACAGTTGCATTTAGTTTATACTATGAATTTTTTGTAGTTCAGGATAATCGAATTCCAAGGACAGAAAGGTTACATAATGCAGAGACATTTAAATATTTATTAATTGACCGTTTTTTGGCAGATAGATATATAAAATGGCTAATTACAAATAACTATTTAGAATTCCATAAAATGGGGGCAAATGAACAATACCAGTTTACATGTTCTTCATTAGATGACTTTGTTAAAAAGGTGATAGAAAATGTTGAAGAATAAAATAAGTTCAAAAATATCTTCAATGGCAAAAAGGAAGTTGCTTTTTATTATCGGAGAACACCAAAATGGTAAGACAAAGGGAGTTCAAAGTTTTTTAAATGAACAATTTGGCGATTCTTGGGACAACTATTACATTGATTTAGGGGTGTACTTACAAAGTCAATTAAACGAAGAACAAATTGAAACATATAGCATGTTCCCAGAGGAATTTGAGTACGATTCTGTTAATATTATTTCCGAACTTTTTAATGTTAAGTCAGAGGATCTACTAGTGATAGACCACTGTGAATGGTTATTTGCTGAAAACCAAACAGAATGGTTAAAAATATTAATGAGGGAGTCAGAAGATAATAGGACAATCATTGTTATAGTTCCAGAGGAATATAGTGAACTTGTACCATCACAAGCATACAGTGTTATTCATTGGGGAGGAGGATCACAATGAAGATTAGGGATATAATTGAAGTACCCGATATAGATAAAATTGTAAAGTTAAAAGAGAATTTATCAGAGGATGCAGACCAACAAAAGATTGAGGAACTCCTTAAAGGCTATGTCATCACTAGTAATGTAGCGGAAAATTTGGAAAGGTTCTTCTATAGTATTGTAACAGCACCTGATAAGGGGAAAGGTTTCCAAATTACAGGTTTACCGGGTTCAGGTAAATCACACTTTTTATCTGTAATTGGATTATTGATGCAAGATGAGCATGCATTTGATTTACTGCAAATAAAAAGTGAAATTATCAATAAGGGAAAAACATTTGTGAAAGGTAAAAAGATATTTACTGTACCGCTTGTTGCAGAAGAAGGAGGAGCAAATGTTTCCTTAGAAGATATGTTTTTTAAGGCAGCAGAGGATATAACGGGTTTTCCTTTTACAGATGAAAGCGATTATATTCGTCAGTTTGAAGAGGCGATTATTGGCAATGATAATTTTAACCAGAAGTTTTCGGATTTCATAAGTGAGAAATCTAATCAGAAATATAGAAGTTGGTATGATATTAAGGAGAAACTAAATAGTAAACGATCCTTAACAGGAGCAGCCAAAGAATTTATTAACAAGGAAAAGATTTCTTTCTTTAATCCTGATCGAGGACGTACAGAACGAATAGAGTATTTGTTTAATTATTTAGTGGAAGAAGATTTTGATGGACTCTTGGTGTTAATCGATGAATTATCTGAATATCTAAATGATAGAGGAAATAACGCTAGAAATGACGCTTTATTTTTAAAACAGTTATTAGAGTATGAAAGTAAATTACCCGCTTGGATAATTGGTTCATTTCTTAACGCGTTGAATGATATTACGGTACCTGATGTTTATCAGTTAATGAGGGACCGTTTCCCTTCTGAAAATCAGTTACGTTTAACTGTAACAGATGTAGAAGATATTATTGATCAGCGATTAATAGTTAAAAATAATAAGGATAGAATTAAAGAAATTGCTACAATTCTTGAAGACAAATACAATGCTTTTAAAAAAACCGATCTTAACCAATTTCTTAAAACATACCCTTTGCACCCTGAAACTTTAAACCTATTGTCAAAGTCCCTTCGATTCTTATCCCGACAGAGGTCGCTTGTTGACTTCATATTGACAGAAGTAAAAGGTAATAAAGACGGAGAAGGTATATTAGATAGAGACGAAATGCATTTAGTAACCCCTGACCGTATATACACTCATTTTCAGGATCGTATAAAAGAGGATGCGAGTAAAAGAGAAATCTTTGAAATAATTTATGCTTACTATATGGGGCTTGAAGGTGATGCAAAGGGAAGAATAAGTGAATTATTCGAAGGGGAAGAGAAGGACCACGCTATTAAATTAATTAATCTGATGACTCTATTAAAGGTATTGGATTTGGAAGAGGACTACAACGTAAGGGATTTAACTTATATGATCCAATATCCTAAACTTGAGGGTGACTTAGCAGAGAGTAAAGTTAACAAACTACTTTATAAAATGTTTGACAAAGGGCGTTATATCGAGTTTATAGACAAAGAAAATGCCGGAGATAATATTTATTATATTAGTAAGGACACTAGTGTAGTAACAAAGATTAAGAATGATACAAAGCAGGTTTTAAATACACTTGAAAGCAAGAATAGTTCCATTATTGTGGATGAAGTAATGAGGGCACTTGTGAGAGAGCCGCTTCCGATCTCTCAATACAACGAACCTTCAACCTATACCGCTGCGAAATGGAATAATACTGAACGCCAAGGAATAATCCAATATGGCCGTATAGATGATATAGCGAAAAAGGAAATATTAAATCGTGCTTTAAGAAATATTAAGGATTCTGAAACTGATTACTATCTGTTTATTGGTACATTTTTGGATATTGATTATCAAAAGCAATCTTTCAAACAAGCAACAGATTCTATATTAGAGGGAAATGTTTCTAATTTAAGTCTATTTGGTGGTAGTAAAGATACAACAAAAGAATTAGATAAGCGTTTACTGAACAATATCATTTGCTGGCTACCATCAAAACAACTAGATAGTCAAGAAGGAAAAAAGGACCTTGAAGAACTTAAACGTTATTACGCCCATTTAAAAGTACTTAACAATTATAAAGAAGAGTATGAATACTCAGCAACAAAAGAGTTACAAGAGGCAATTGAAAAACTACAAGAGACAATTTACAGAGATGAAGATAATGTCCAAATAATTTTGCAGAACTTGTATTTAAATGGTTCAGTTTTTACGTATGAGGGTGAACTGGACGATTCAAAATTATTATCAGAATCATTTACCAAAATAACTCAATCAATTATTTCAGCCGCTCTAAAACATTCGTTTAGTGATCATACTTTTATCAGACCTGAAGAGTATATTCCACTATCTGAGCAAATGCTTAACAGGTTCGTTGGCAATTATATATTCGGAGTAAAGGATTTTAATGAGGCACCTCATAATGAGCAGAGGATTATTACACACATTGTTCAAAAGTTTGGAGAGGTTGAACAAGTTGAGGGGAAAACAAAATTTAGACTAAATAGTAACGATAATAAGTTAATAAAATTAGTAATCGATACTGTCTCGAATTCCAACTCTGGAGAGGTAACTTATAACGAATTGTATAAGACAGTGCGAAAATCATCATTCGGTCCAGATAAAAATACGGTTGAATTATTATTTTCGCTACTTATGAAAAAGGGTTATTTACTTCCAGTGAAGAGTGATGAACGAATACAATTATCACAAGTAAAACTTCCATTAAAAACCGGAATTCATAAATTTCAATTGGGACAGTTTGTTGACACCAAATTTATCGAACCATTAATGAAATTAACTTTGGTTTTATTTGGTCGACGTTTTGAAAAGGAAGACTTAGCCTACCAAGAGGAGTTATGGGAAGACTTAGTAGCATATAAACAAAAAACGCTAGATAATGTCGATTTACTACTTCGTAAAATTGAACAATTCCAAAGTGATATCCACCTTGATAAAAGTAGTTTTAATAAAACTTACTCAATTGTTGAATCGATAAAACAATTTGTTGATAGTGTGGAGGAGTTAAATGGGTCAAAAGATGGCTTAGAATACTTTATATCCCAAAATTTGCAGTTATTTGAGGTTAGTAAGTTACAAGAACTTGATAATGCCTACCAACAAGTTGTTGATTGGTTTTTTGAGACAACCGAACAAAGCAACCAATCGGAAGTAGTAATGGTATTCAATCAGATGAATGATAACAAATTAATAATACCTTCAGCGAATAAGTATCAAACACTTAGAGAGCAAAAAGGCATAGTTGACAGTTATTTAATGGTCGGAGATGCATTTATATTTGATAATGCAAAAGAAAGGTTACTAAAAGAGTTTAGAGCCTTAAAAAAGCAATATGAAAAACTTTATATCATTGAGCATCATGAGCAAAATAATCAGGAAGTATTCCAAGCCATAGAAGATATAAGACACAGTGAAGATTACTTATTCCTTGAAAAGATTAACCAAATTGAAAATATTAGTGTCGATTATGACTTTATTAATATTCAGGCAGCCTTAGCAAAAGAGTGGAACAAGGCTTGTCATGAATCTCCTTCTAGGTTCCTAGAAAGTAATTGGACGTGTACTTGTGGTTTTGAACTAGGCAGCCAAATCATAGTTAACAGTCCAGCAGAATTTATTGAATCAATTAATGAAGCAATAAAAAAATATATGATCTCATTAACAGAAACATTTAATCGAGATAAAATCAAGAAAAGAATAGATTACCTCAAGGAGATAAAAAAGCAAACGAGTGTTGTTTTATTGGCTGAAAAAATGCTTGAGTTAGAATTAGATGAAAATATCACAAATAAGTACCGTGCATTATTGGAAGAACATCCAGAGTTAATTGTATTTATTAATGAAGCCCTTAGTGCGGATGCAAAAGTAGTTGAACGTGATATTAACAAACTTATTGAAGCCTTTAAAAACAAGGCATATCCAAAACGAGAGTTGTTGCTAAAATTTAAGAAAATGATTGATGCACAGGGAAATATTGAAGATGATCAATATATAAAGTTTGTAGACATTGAGGATTGATAAAATGGCAAACGAAATTTATAAGTATTATTTAGCAAAATATATTGAATTGATAAAAGATACTGTTCCCATGCATCCAATTATAGTTCTAAGGGATGATAATGGCTTATTTACGGACATTGAGGATATAGAAATTTCTTTTCTATATCCCCACCATGTTTATAAAATTGAAGACCATCATGGGTTTAGAAAAAGGTTTGAACATTTAAAACAAGGCTTAAATAAAGATGATTATTATATTTTTATTGTTAATAAGTCAGAATTAATAATGAAAATACAAGATTTTACTAAACGTGCTTATAAAAAGGTTATTCATGAAGTCAATTTAAAGGATTTTCTTAATCAAATTGAGCAAGGTCTAAACTGGCATGAGCGAATAAATGACTATGCAGCAAGTGACATAGAAAAAACCTTTGAACGTTTACTTATGTATAGAAAGACTATCCCTAAGAAAAATATTAATCGGGAAGAAACGGACCTAATTCTTTTATCCGCAATTTATGAAATGGATGCTACTAAACTATCTGATTTGGCAGATTGCTATATATACTATCGGAACATTTTAGATGTTTATAGTTTAAATAAGCCGTTAGATGTTGAGGTCAACCTACAAAATCTAATGATTACAGTCTTTAAATACTTCCATGGAGAATTTGTGGGAAATATAATAAGAAATTCCCTATTTGAACCTTTCGACAAATCGATATGGATTTCTCTAGTTTTAAAACAATTTAATCAATTAACAGATGAAAACCTACAAAAAGTTTTAGGAAATGATTACACAGAGTTGAAAGATTTAGATTTCAATGAATTAGTTGCCTTGGCAGAAAGAGTTGAAAGAAAAGAAAAGAAATTATATCTACAAAAGCGAGACCAAGCAGAAAAACTGATTAGAAAATGTGATATTTCCTTATATCAAAAGGCAGAAGATTATGTTTTATTCGTTAAGGAAAATCAAAATTCCCCAACATCAATCGTTACTGGAATAAAAAGTGTTTTGAAAGATTTTAATTTAGAAGGTGCAAAAAAATTATATAGATATTCCTTTGAGGATTTAAAAGAGGTATCAAATATAGTTGAAGGTATCCCCTATCAAATTAACTCTGTAAAAAGTGCACAAACGTTTTTAAAATCCCTAGTTACTTGGTTAGATAATATTTATGAATTGGAAGGGGACACAGTCAATTTAATTAACTCTATAAATGATTATAACCAATGGTATCAACTCTTTACTGAAAAGTTATATGACTTGGAATATGAACTCAGTGAAATTAGATATAGTTTGGATGCAGAATCATTTATTGAATCTAGAAGGTATGAGGCGTTAGAAATAAGATTAAATAATATTTTAAACGTATTTAGAAAAACATTTGCGAAGTTTATTGAGGATCATTATCCTAATTGGTTGGAACACGGTTCAGAGCAACCGATATTAAACCATAGCATCTCAAATTTTATACCAGTAGAAACGGGTAAAGTGGTATTTGCTATTTTTGATGGTATGAGATATGACGCGTGGAAGAAAGTTGTTGAACCTTATTTCCAATCCTTATTAATCGAAAGGGAAGTATATAATGGTCATAGTTTAGCCATGTTACCATCAATAACCTCTCTTTCCCGTGAAGCCATCTATAATAACATTCGTTCTAGATATAGTAGCGAAATTAATTATATAACAAAATCAGAAAGTGAAGCAAGACAACAAGAAGTAAGAGATTCTTTATTAATGGATAAGCGTATTAACATTCTTATTTTTAATATGTTTGATAAGGAAGGTCATTCCTCTACACAAGGGCTGTCCGTGTTTTATAAAAGACAGAAAGAGGTATTTGAAGCAAGTATCAGAGAGTTAATCAATACTCTACCTGAAGATGTTCATATCGTAATCGCATCCGACCATGGTTTTGCAAAGGTTAATAATTATATAAAAGTGGATGATGCAAGTCAGGTAAAATCGAGATATGTTGTCTCATCAAATGAAGTTCCCGAAAGTATTAAGATAGGTGAGTATAAACTTTCATATACGGATAAGGGCTACTATTATGGTGGAGGAGAACGAGATTTATATAGCCATGGAGGAGCAAGTTTTGAAGAAGTAATTTTACCGTTTGTTCACATTAAACCTAAGAAGTCTATTCACATGGCTATTAATGAGCCAGTTAATGACAGTAGTTTTAAATTAATTGTAAGAGAAGAGGAAATAAATTTAAATCTCTCTCTAAATAACAAAGAAAAAGTAATATTAGATACTTTAAGTCGAACAAATCAATTAACAACTAGAGATATCGAAAGTATGCTTATTAATAGATTCGGTGAAGCAGGCATGGTAGATGGTATGATGAAGCGCTTGAACCGAAAATTAGCAAGGAGTGGAGAATTAAAGTTAGATATCAGTTCCGCGGGCGAAATTATTGTTTATAAATTAGTACGATAATTTTAAGGTAGGTGAAATTAAATGAGTGAGTCTGTTACAAGTAATATAATAAAGGCATTAAGAAATGGTACAGTTCCTGCTGAGGGTACAGAAAAAATTGCAGTAGGTATTGATAAAGAACTAGAGCAAATAGAAAGCCAGATAAATGAGGTACACAGTGGTAGAACAGATTTTAAATTTGTCATTGGAGATTATGGTTCTGGCAAAACCTTTTTTAGTACCGCTGTAAGAGAATTAGCGTTTGATAAAAACTTCGTCGTTTCTTCGGTCGTAATTTCTCAGGAGGCACCTCTTCATAAATTTGAGGTTCTTTATAAAAAAATTATGGATGGTATGCGAGTTAAGGACAACAAAAATGTTCCTGCATTTACATTTATCTTGGAAGAATGGTTATTAAGTATTGAGGATAAAGTGATTGAATTAACTGGGTTAGATCCTGATGAAGACCGTGAATCTTTTAATGCAGGGATGACCAAGCAGATTGACCATGAACTTCAAGTCATAGGAGCAATAGCGGCATCCTTTTCTAGTGCAGTAAGGTCTTTTTATAACGCAAAATATGAAGGGAACTCTGCGCTTTCTCAAGCAGCAGTTGCATGGCTAAAAGGGGATAAGGTTCCAAGAGAATATAAGTCAGAATTAAAAGTTACAGGTGAGGTAAATCGAGAAAATGCCTTTCAGTTCTTTAGAGCGTTATTACATATGATTAAGGCAACCGGGTATAATGGGCTATTAATTCTGTTCGATGAAGTTGAAACTGTACAGAAATTAATGACTAAGCAGATGAGAGATAATGCTTATGAAAATTTACGATTGTTTATAGATGAGGCTGATAGTAATGGATTTCCTAACTGTTATTTCCTTTACACGGGAACCACTGAGTTAATGGAAAGTGAACGGGGAATTAAAAGCCTTGAACCTCTGCATCAAAGACTAAAAGTAGATAGGGATGAGCAGTACAGAAATCTACGACAACCGGTTATTTTCCTTGATTCTTTTAATAAAGAAAAATTATTATCGGTTGCAAGAAAAGTAAGAGACATTCATGCGGACGTTTTTAATTGGGATGCTCAAAGTAAAGTTAGTGATGCATTCTTGGGAAATCTAGTTAACGAAATGACAACAGGATTTGGTGGAGAAATAGCCATAAAGCCAAGAGGATTTTTAAGAACGTTAGTTGACATATTAGATAAGTCAGAGATGTATGAAACCTATATACCAGATGAAAAATTTGAATTTAATGCTGATGTCCGAAAATTAGTCGAAGAAACGGAAAATGAATCAGCACATATAATAAACTTTTAGGTGATGATTAAATGAGTAATTTTCATTTGTTATGTGAACCTCTACAAAACGGCATTATTTCAAAACTAGGTTGGAGAAATTTAACTTCGATTCAAGAGATGACGATACCTGAAGTGATTGACGGAAAGAATTTGATACTTTTAGCACCAACAGCCGGCGGAAAGACTGAAGCAGCATTCTTTCCAGTACTTCATAATATACATACCGAGGGGCTAGATGGCCTTTCGGTTATTTATGTTTCTCCTATTAAGGCTTTATTAAACAATCAAGAAGAGCGACTAAATAATCTATCATCTTTTGTATATCGGAGTGCCTTTAAGTGGCACGGTGATGTTACAAGAGGTGAAAAAGAAAAGTATTTTAAAGACCCCTCTAGTATATTAATGATTACTCCAGAATCGTTAGAGGTTATTCTAGTAAACAAAAGAATTAACAAAGATGAACTCTTTAGAAATGTTAGGTCGATAGTAGTAGATGAAATTCATTCATTTGCTGATGGAGAAAGAGGAGTTCACTTAATGGCCGTTTTGGAACGGATACAAGAATATTCAAAACATGATATACAACGTATTGGTTTATCCGCTACGGTAGGGAATCCTGAACAAATAAGTGAATGGCTACAAGGTAGCAGTAATCGTCCAAGAGGTGTGATTGATCCTCCTAAAGAGAACAAGCCAAAGAAAATTGAAATAAAATATGTTAATGATGATGAGCAATTAGGAATTGAAGTGTATAAGAGAGCCTTTGGGAAGAAAGCCTTATTATTTTCAAATAGCAGAACAGGTGCAGAAGGTATTAAAAATGTGCTGCAAGAGAAAGGCATAGAATCATATGTACATCATTCATCTATAAATAAATATTTTAGGGAGGTTGCGGAAGAAAAATTCAAGTTAGGGAAAAACAGCACTATTATTGCAACTAGTACTCTCGAATTAGGAATTGATATAGGGGACTTAGATGTTGTATTACAACTTGATTCGCCTTACTCTGTCTCATCCTTTCTTCAAAGGATGGGACGAACAGGGCGGCGTAAGGGAAGTGTAGGACATTTTGTGTTTTTTCCAACACAAGAAGAAAAACTTGTGATTTCAATTGCCATTCTCAATTTGGCAATGAAAGGTTGGGTGGAAAATGTCCAAGTGACCAAAAAATCATTTGATTTAATGTTTCATCAGATTCTGATGCTTTCCTTAGCGTATATGGGAATAAACAAAGAACTAGCCTTCAAGATTTTAAACAAGTCCTATCCATTTTCTGCGATATCTCAAAAAGATTATTATGAATTACTAAATCACATGATTGAAGAACAATTTATCCAAATTGAAAGGGACAATATATTTATTAATTCCGAAACAGAAAAGAAATTTGGACGAAGTAATTTTATGGAACTTTACACAACTTTTGAAACGAATAAAGAGTTTACGGTACGCTTTAAAAATAGAACAATTGGCACTTTAGAAAGATGGTATGTTAATGCACTTGGAGATGAATTTCAATTTACTCTTGCAGGGGCCCACTGGCAAACATTAAAAGTTGATTATGAACGGTCTATTGTTTATGTAGAGGAGGCAAAACATTCTCTTCCACCAAGATGGATGTCAGATAGTAGGTTTTTTTCTTATGAACTTGCTCAAGAAATTTTAAAAATAGTTACTACTGAAGAAGACTACGAATTTTTAAATTCAAATGAATTATTAGTCCTATCTAGATATCGTGAAGAACTAAGGATGTCAGGATTACAAGATAATACTTTAATCATTGAAGAAAGAAAAGATGGTTATATTTTTACTACATTTGCTGGTAATCAGGTAAATTATACATTAGCCAATTCTATTCGTACTTCTAGCAATTGTTTTGATATCAGTAATTTATCTTGGAAGGGATTTAAATTAAAATGCGATAATAGAGATATGCTGCCAGAATTAACTGAAATAACAGCAGTGATTAATCATATCAAGAATGGTGAATTTTACAACAAAGATATACTATTGCAACTTAAGGAGATCGTACCAGATGTGTCCTTTTCAAAATATCAAAAATACCTACCAATAAAATTTAGAAAAGAGCAGTCGGCTGAGTATGTATATGATATAGACATGACCTTAAAGTACTTAAATAGAGTTGAGATAAGAGGAGTTAAAGATTTGATTTAACTACATGGAAAAAAGGGAGAATTATATAAAGTAAACGAAACCATTATCATATTTGGAGTAGAAATTTCTACTCTTTTAATTTTGTAAAAAGAGGAACGTATATTCCTATATAACATGTTAATTTGTAAAACTAAAAATTCAAAGAGAGAGTCTTTTCTTATTTTCCAAAAAAATATGGGTAAAAATCTATAATCTAAGTTATTTAATGGCTACATAACAATTAAGATTATAAAAAAGTTAGACTAATTACATTGTGTAACAAAAATGATTACGAGAGTTTCATTTGTTATTATATAAAAGTAGTATTTTCTATTTTCTGGGAGGGCGTGAATTTGAAATCATTAGGTCAGTATTTACCATCATTAATTAGTGAATGGCACCCGACCAAAAACGGAGAAAAGTCACCTTTTGACGTTTCATATGGCTCTGACTTTGAGGCATATTGGAAGTGTACAAATTGTAATTTTGTTTGGAAGGTACGAGTGGCTAACAGAACCCTTCATAAAACAGAATGTCCAAATTGTAATAAAAGATGGAACCATTCGTTTCCAGAACTTGCACTTCTTTATTACATAAAACAAATATTTTCCGATGCAATACTAGATTTTGAAATCGAACATGACCGTTTTAAGGGAGTAGATATTTTCATTCCATCTATCCATACCGTAATTGAATATGATGGTTACTTTTATCATAGAAAACAGTTGGATAGGGATCGTGAAAAGACGAGACTCCTTTTAGAACAAGGATATTATGTCATTCGAATTAGAGAAGGTAAATTGAAGGATTTAGGAATTATACATTCAGAACTGCAAGTTTACTTATACCACAGAAATGGAGAACCTTCAGTAAATAAATGTATTAAGGATGTCTTATTATTATTATGTAATATCCAGAATATTGACAAATTTCGACAGCAGTTAATATATAAATTCAAAGAAGAAGTAAATATCATTAAAGACACAATCCCAATTCTTGGACAATTACTTCCTGTTGTCCAAGAGAATAATCTTCTGGAAATGTATCCGGAATTAGAAAAAGAGTGGCACTTTGAAAAAAATCAACCTTTTCTACCACAACATTTCAAAGCAAAATCAAACTATTCTGTCTGGTGGAAATGTGATAAAGGTCATGAGTATGATTCGAAAATTATTAGTCGTACAAAAGGACACGGTTGCAGGTTTTGTGAAGGCTCGGAGGTTACTCAAGATAATAGTTTGTTAACGTTATATCCAAGTATTGCAAAAGAATGGCACTACCAAAAGAATGGTATGATTACCCCCGATAAAATACATGGTCGTTCTAATAAAAAAGTTTATTGGATATGTCCAAACTGCAATTCCTCATACGATAAAATTGTGAATGAACGTACTGGTGGAAGAGAAAATTGCCCTTATTGTGCAGGTAAAAGGGTTAATAACACAAATTCATTAGCAACATTGCGGCCAGATCTAGCCAAAGAATGGCACCAAACTAAGAATGATAAGAAGTCAGACGAAGTATCTACGGGTTCTCATTACTATGCTACTTGGAACTGTGATCGAGGACATACCTATCAGGCATACGTATATGAACGTAGTGGGGGAAGAGGCTGTGGAATATGTTATGAAGAAATCGGACGGTTCAAACCTCATAAGGTTTCAATTGAAAAAAGTATAATAACCAAAAAGCCCTATTTATTAGCCCAATGGGACTTTGAAAAAAACACTGTTATTCCTGAAGAGGTTGGGGCATACGCAAGGCAATTCATTTGGTGGCGGTGTTCAAACGGATGTAGTTGGCAACAAGAGCCAAATTCAAGAAATAGTTCAAGATGTAAAATTTGTAGAGTTAAAGATTAAGTTTGCTAACTAATAGTTTTTTAAGAGGTGAAATATTTGATTAACTATGTTCTTGTGCTTCTAGCATTATTGATAATAGGTGTTTCTTTGATAATTCGCGCTGGTCGTACTGAATCAAAAAATCTAGATGAAGCATATGAGTATCTAAACAAGTTTCGTGAATATGGTAATAGTATTTTCAAAGGAAAGGAGAATTACGAGGCCTATGAATGGCTAACAATGAGAGGGCCAAAAATGCAAGCCAAGGTTGGGGAATTAGGAATTGCAAGGGGGTTTATTCCCCCGTATTCAAACATTCAATATAACACATATCAAATTATCGTAAATGCACTTCCTACATTAAGAGATGAGGCAAGAGACCCAATGAGAGGCTATAACAGCCTTCAGAATAGTATAGTCCAAAACTACCTCACAATGATTGATGATGTGCTATTAAGGTATATAGGAAGGTTAGAAAATAGACTGGAAGATTTTAAGGCACAGTTAAAAAACCCTTTTATCTGGTTAAGAGAGGGCGTTCAATTTTTTGTGCAAATACCAATTCTCCTTTTATATTGGAGTGGATTAATTAAGTATGCTACTTATTATCGGTTCACTAATAATATCATAATAAAGTTTATAAATTTTGTTATTATTGTAGTTGGCTTACTCAGTTCAATAATCACAATTGTAACTGGATATAATCCTTTCATGGAAATATTTAATAAATATTTAGGTAATTAAAAGTAAACCGTATTTTTCAACATTGTAAACTAATGGGGCTAATATCAAGAGCATTTTCAATTATTATTAAAAATTATGCAATATTAAAATTGCTATTCAATTACACTTAATATTTAAGGTGATCAAAATGACTAAATCTGCAACTATTACAATTGAACCATTTGAGTTATCGGCATTAGAACAACTCTCTAAAATAATAGGAGATAGGTACACTGGATCGGGTATAACGGGTTTTTTCCAAAAAGCAGGATTTCCACAATATCAGCATGATGGAACAACAAAATGGAGATTTATTTACCAAGTGTTACAAGAAATCCAAACTTATCCCTCCGGACAATATCAGGTAGCGAAAATCATTCAAGTACTTTGTAACCCTCAAGAATTTATTAATAATGGCGATTATCATGAGGAAATTGTCGGACAAGTAAACGAGATTATAAAATTTTATGGCCTTAAAATTAGTATCGAGACCGGCAAAATTGTTTACACAGGAAAAAAGATACAAGTTTAAATAGAAACTCACAAGAGGTAAAAGCGTTTGATTCAAGGAATTACCATGAAGAGATTCGTAAGCACGGAAGGGATCTTTTTGCCGGAAGAAAGATATTTTCACGCTGTCTTTGAGTGCTGCAAGGCATTTGATAAGTATGTCTCAGAAAAGGCTAAATTAGATAAACATGGGTCAGATTTAATGAGTGCAGCATTATCAATGAAAGGTAGTTTAAAACTAAATAAACAAGTAACTGAAACAAATCGCAATGAGCAAGAAGGTATTATGCACCTTTGTATGGGTGTTATGAGAGCGATTCGTAATCCTAAAGGGCATGAACTTGCCCTAGAATGGCCGATTGATGTCAAGGATGCTCTAGATATTCTTTCTTTGTTAAGTTTCTTATTTCGCCAAATAGATAAGTCTATTTATTGGGAATAAACTTTCTGTGTTGGAATATCAGGAAGCCGATGTAACTTTGTTTAATTTGTGTTTCAAGAAAAGAGTGAGAAATTCTCACTCTTTAAATTCGTCCATTTTAATATGATTAGATAAAATTGAATAAAACTGTATAGAAGTACTTAATTTATTGTATTGTTGTTGCTTGTTGCTTTTTTGCATTAGTAAGTATCTCATTAATATTCCACCATTCGTTGTTAGGAAATGTTTTCATTATTAGAGTTGTTCTAATATCACGATAGGAATCTACCTTATCAACTGATAATGTAACTGTAATTTCTGTTTCCGCTTCGAGCCAATTAAGATTTAATTCATAGGTATTCGGCCGATTTTCTGGCAATCCAGAGATGGGATTCCTTGTTACCTTTATTAAACCTAACTGTTCAAGTTCTTTAATATGATCAATTGCTTTGTTCTTAGAGCATCGTGCAGCAGTCGCTATTTGTTCATATGTCATATAGAATTGTCTATTCTTATCTCTGAAGCGTTTGGAATGAATTAGTAATGCGTTAATTGTAAGGTGTAACTTTTTGGGATATTGATAAATAGTTAACATTTCACTTCTGGTCACTGTAATCTCTGTTTTTCCCTCAGTCAGCCCTATGTTTTTATTATAAACTTGATTAACAATCCGTGAAATTTCTCGATAGCATTCTTTCAGTGGAGTTTGATAATATTTTGGATCTTGTTTCTCCATCCATTCATTAAGCCTTTGCTCACACTCTTGTTTTGAAATCTTTAGGGTATTAAAATAGATGGCTAGTTTACAAAGAGAAGCATTTCTGGAATTCGGTGTCCTTATGCCATTTTTGTATAATGACGCTAATGAATTCGGAGATTCTTTGGATAAGTCTAGATTAGTTAGGTCTGGACTAATTTCTCTTTTCACGGGTTTAAGAATCCGGGATAAGTCAGTTTTATCTGGTAAATCATTAATTAAATCCTTTAAAACATCAGCATCTATAGGTTGTATTGTTAAAATAAAATCTAAGGAACGGATAGGTTTAAAGCCATTGTGAACGTCAACATACCAGCAAATATTATCGTGTTGATTTTTATTTTTAAAATTTATACTCAGAGGGAGTTTTAAGCCTTGAGTAGGAGAAGGTCTTTTTTCTATTTTTCCGTTTATATTTCCATTAAGAAGATTTAGTGTTGATTCAACCGCAGCATTATATAGTTTTTCCATAGACTTGTATGGAATTTCCTTTGAAAAGTAAATATCGACATGATATCCCTTAGTACCGCTCCAACTTGTGAAGATTTTATCGGTAGGGATACCCAAGTCATTTAAAGATTCATAGAGAGCCAAAACCACCCTCTTTGCCTCTGTTTTATCGGGGACATCTACATCAAATGTCATAAATTTTGTTAGTGTTTTTCTGCAAAAAATCCCGTATGTATTTTCTCTCATTAAGTGCGACACTAAAAATCCATCGTGCAGACGTTTATGACTTTTGTTTTCATACGCATTAAAAGTTTGATAACCATTGCCATCGTTATTTTGTTTGATGTACTTGTATCTTACTGTAATGAATAACTCCTTTAATTTGTCCAAAACTGCATTTAATTCATCCAAAAAATCACGTCCTTTCTATTCTTTAATCAAATTTTCTTTTTTAATATTCTCCCTTAATACAAAGTTAACGGCTTAATATTGTTATATCATAAGAGCAAAGAGACCAGATTAATATGTTTGAACATAATTGTGGCGAGTTTCGTGAAAATGTGAAATACCTATTTAATCCAGATATTCTAAGCATATAAAAACATTTTAAAAACAATAATTAAGTACTTCTGTACTATAATTTTTAATTACGTCTATCTATACTAGTATGGCTTTTTAAGGAATATTTTTATTTTGAAATTTAACAGATTGAAAACAAGGATAGAGCATATGTGTGTATAAAGTAATATGTGTAAAATATTTTCACTAGAAAGGTGTGTACACTCATATGGTTAGCAAGGAAAGACAAAAGAAATTGGATTACGTTAAGGCGATTCACAATGATTATACTATTGTCATTGCAAAGCATCCCCGCTTCGAATGGGTAAATCATTCGGAAAGCGAGTTTATTTACTTTTTATACATTACGAAAAGTCAAAAGTGTTTCGTAGATAAAAATACAGCCCGTATGGGTGAATACAATATCCTTTGTTTTCAAAATTTCTATTCATCCTTCATAAGCCTAATGAAGGTGATTGTACCTATACTGGCTGAATATATTTTAGACAACGACGAACTCTTTAAAATAATCATGTTATGTGAGGAATTAGAAGATCCGGATGAAGAGCCACTTCATGAGAAGGATAGCGATGAATGATTAGCAACGGCAAGGATACTATCCTTGCTATTTTTTATTTACAAAAATCTACAACAATATCTATATGGGTTTCATTAATAATAAAGGTTTTTCCTTCTTAAAAAAGAAGTTACAAATAGAGCATTCCCTTGAAATAGGGGATTAAAAAGAAGGGAGAGGAGATGAATGGGCAAATATGAATATAGCGTTCATGAGTTAATTAGAATAAATGAGTTATTTAACGATGCAGCAAGTGTCCTATTGCATAACTTAAATAAATTTGTTTATGTGGAAATAATTGACCGTGAGGGTGAAAAAAATTGTTTTACCCTGACTAAAAGAGATTTTAAGGCGATTCAAACTGATTTTTTTATAAGCATACTTAATGATATTATCCTAGACGGATTGGACGATGAACTAATTATGAGTGTTAAATTAAATCCCAGTGTTGAGAATTTTCCGGTTGAAATTATTTTTACGTATCAAAATGAAATTCATGAAAGGTACTTTTGCAATTTCAAAGAACTCGGATTTATCTATAATTCATTGAAAAAACAAAAAGAAAATGTTAATTAGATAAAAATAATTAAAGGACAAAGCGATAGTGTGCTCACCAATGACAAAGCCTGTGCCAACATAATATTTGATCGTTAATGTTGGTGCAAATGTAGGGAGGTGTGCATATGCAATTGACAAATGAATCAACGATCATGGGAATAGATGCCTCATTATCTTCTACTGGCGTTGCTATAACAACCCTCGAACAAAAAATTGTCATTCTTCATACAATAAAAACCAATGCTGATACACCCATTCACAAAAGGATTCATTTTGTATATATGGAACTTGAAAAAATAATTGACGATCACTATGTACAACTTATTTTATGTGAAAATAATTATACTGGTGGAAGTAAGGAAGTAAATTGGGTTATAGGAATAATCTTTCTCATTGCAGCAAATAAAGGGATAGCAATAAAGACATATGCTCCGGCTTCCATTAAGAAGGCTGTCACAGGTAATGGAGGGGCCAGTAAGAAAGAAATAAAACCGGCTATTCATAAAATTTACGGTGTTCTAAGAACTAACGAGCATGTACGTGATGCATTGTGGATCATACATTGTTATTTTGTCAAAGAAGGAGAGGTAAGAGATTTATAAATTAACGGCTCAGTAGTATTGCATATTGAAGAGTAAACATAGCGTTTGCTCTTTTTCACTTTTGTAAATACTATCAATAAAAGGAGTTGAGCATGATGTATAAACATGAAATACATAAATCATTCACATATTTATTTTTCTTTGTAGTAACAATAATTTTTTTAATCTCAACGGTTCCTATATCGTTCCAAGTTGACGAATACACATACATGACTGCCTTGATCTTTTCTATAATTGGTACGGTTTGTTTTAGTGAGATATATTTCGGATTACATGAAACAATCAAGGATAAGGATTTCCTTGCAATATTCGTACGAAATCTTTTTCTACTCTCCGTTTTTTTGATTAACTGTTCCATAGTGTTACTAGGAAATTGGTTTGTGCTGCAGTACGGACTAGTAGATACGTTAAATTATACATGGTACACAGTAATTGCTGGCTTTATATGGTTAATTAGTTTTCACATTGCCAAGATAATACCAAATCTACCAGCAATGGTATTGAAGAAGAAGGAGCAATAGATCCCGCTCCTTTTTTCTATTGTCAAAATATGTCGAATAGGTGCTTTATTTGACGTTGATTTGGCCCTGACTGTAACTCTCGATCAACGTATAATAATAGAATATCCATAATTTTCAATAGAGTGGAGGGGTTTAATATAGATTTGCTAATACCTAACAAGAAGAAAAGAGTGAATACTCACTTATATAATGCCTTGTGTAGAATGCTTTTAATCTTATTGTTTACTCCTTTGACCTTACAATTCTGGGATTACAGTTTTATGTCTTTTATCATTGTTACATATCTAACCATGCAGGCAGGGGGATTTATATATAAGCGTATGTATATTCCAACGTATCAATACGCTGTCTATGAGAATGAATATAATAAAAAAATGCCAACTGTTTTTTCGTGGGTTATGCTTACTTTAGTATTATTTGTTTCAATAATATCTGGACTGATATTATTCTTTCAAGGATATAAAGTGTTTTATATATTCTTCATGCCTTTCTTTTTCTTCATGGGGGCATTCTGTTGGAATCTAGTAATTTACACTTTCACCGAAACGAGGAAATACCATGCAGGAGATTAATTCAAATATCCGCTTTGTTGTTACACTTTTTATTTGGGCAATCATATTTTGTATTATTTATTCAGTTTTGTTTTACCCAATCAATTATTTTATCTTAAAATTTAGTCACGCTGTCTATTTTGGTTTATTTGCGGGAGTATTTATTGTTAGTGGTGTTCTGTTTCACCGTTTCTATTTGAATCTATTTGATAATGTTATAGATCATTTTCAAATCAAGAATGAGACATTTTGGAATGGTATTGCACTTATTGCTTTTAACTTTACAAGTTTGTTCGCAGGTTTCTTCATCTATATGATAACTAAGGATTTGACTTACGCGGAAGTTACTGCAATGGTTTATAGTTGCGCCTCAGTAAGTTGGTTTATACCTCTAAGTATAATAAGAAGGGAAGTAAAGGAAAGACAGATTAAGGAAGAAAAATCTAACGAAATCTTTATTGACGAAAATGGAATTAAGAGACTTTATTTTAAATTATAGTTAGGATTGATTAGTAATAATTAGTATTAGTTAATAACTATTGAGAATTTTTATTTATGATAATAACAAAGAAAAAAGCATTTCAAAATCAAATTAATTTAAAAGTAAGTTGAGGCCATCATGTCCGCCTATCCACATAAAATGCACGTCTCAAACTGGAAAAAGTGTAATCAAGCAAAACTGTGTCACCTCTTTCAAGGAGCCACAACCTCTGTCCAACTATTTTAGGGCTAATCATTTACAGTTATTCTAATTAATAAAAACAGCATACCTATTGATATGCTGTTTTTAAATTTCTTATAATTTTAATCAACTATTTGGATACTGTACTTTATTAAAGTCATTAATTATTAATCTTAAAAATAAATGTATCTGCGTGATCTTTAGATGCTATGTTGTCGTAAAAGATCATTTCAGAAACTCTTTCACCTTTTGGAATTGTTATGTATATTTTACCTTTACTTTTTCCATTAGGTCGTATTGTAGATGGTTTAAAAGTATCTTTTACATTGTCATCCCCAATTAACGGAAAAGAATCTATTTCAACACCATTTTCGTTGAAGAATGAGAATGATGAGGGGCTAACATTAAAAGAGGTTAAATCAGTATCTCCTATATTTTCAACAGAAATATCTAATTCAATAAAATCTTTTTCTTTATTAGTATTTTCATTACTTGATATATTACTTTGAATTTTAAAATTGTCCACTTTTAACTTGTATTTTACTTCAACTTCGCTTGTCCGAGTGTCGTTTACTTGTACTTCAAATTCTTTTCCTAATTTAACGTGACTTTCTATTGACACATATTTTTTCACATTGTTTTCTTCAGTATTAACTTTGTTTTCGCTACAACCAGTTAATAATAGACCAATCATTAATGTAATAGGAATTATTTTTTTCATCTCTATCTACCTCGATTTGCTAAATATTTTTTTCACTAGTTTAGTATTTACTTCGTTTTAACGTTGAATAAAGTTTTGTACACAATAGATTCCATAAGATACACTTTGTTTGAAGTTTTTGTATTTTATGAATTTAATGCTTTTTCTAATACCAGACAAAACTATTTATGGATAAACATTTGAACCCAAAAAGTCCCCTTCTCCCCTTGAACTACTCCGATACCAATTTCTGTACCATACGAGTCAAGGATATTGCTACGGTGTCCCGGACTGTTCATCCAATCTGTTACAACTTCTTGAGCAGATAATTGTCCAGTAGCGGCATTCTCGGCTACATTATCAAAGTCTACTCCAAAATACTTCAGCATTTCAGATGCATACCCATAGGTTGGAGAACGGTGATCAAAATAATCATTGTCATACATATCTTGGGCTTTGATTTGAGCAACTTTCGTTACTCCCATATTTAATTTTAGTGGAGGGACTTTTACTTTAGCCCGTTCAGCATTAACCAATTTCAACACTTCATTTGCAATAGGTAAAATTTCAGATACTGCTTGATAATCCAATGTGCGTTTCACAAATGCAGCCATTTGAGCCCGTGTCACATATCCATTTGGATTAAAAGTGGTGCTAGTTGTACCAGATGTAACTCCAACAGAAACTAATGTTTGAACGGATGAATATGCCCAATGGTTCTTTGGAACGTCATTAAAAGTTGTAGAAGATGTTCCCTTAAGATTAAATGCTTTAACTAAAATTTTTGCCATTTGAGAACGAGTTAAAAAAGCATTTGGATTGAATTTAGTTGCTTTAGCAAATACACCTTCTTCTGTAAGAGCCACAATATAAGGATAAGCAGAGTTACTTGTGTTAACATCTGTAAAGTTTGGATCTGGACGATTCTCTATGCTAATATTTAAGGCCTTACCGATCATTACGGCTGTTTCTGCTCTTGTCATATTTTTATTTGGCTTGAAAGTGCCATCAGAGAAACCTGAAATAATCTTCTTAGATACCAATTCATCAATTTCTTTTTTGGCCCAATAATTACTTGGAATGTCCTTAAACTGTGTTGTTTTTGTAGAGGCTAATGTGCTTGTAGTGGACATTGACAACAAGACTATCAACACTATTACAAAAGCAGTTAATTTTCGAATGAATTTCATTTGTAATTCCTCCATAAGTTTCACGGTTACTTAACGTTTATGTATTTTCTGAATTTTTTTAAATCCCAAACAATACTATTCTTTTTTTGTAATACAATTTTTTGAAAGTTTCATAAAACTTCTGGTCATGCAAGAAAATATTATATTTTTTCGTGTCTACACCAAAACATGGTCTGGACCCAAATGTTACCTACTAGTTCTTCATTACATTCTAGTAAAATTCTCTGTTTGCAACACTTGGTATTTATTGTAAAGTAATGTCGGCGTTCAAGAACAGATTTTAGTGGAGAACTATTTTTTCATGTGTATTTATTTTTCATGCAGTTTTTTCAAATATCTACAATGTGATTAATTTGTTCTCTATTTAAATTTTGTGAATTAGGGTTTTCATCAATAAATTTAAAAAATAACTCTGGATGTGAAAACACTGAGATTTTATCATCTTGCAGATGAACTTTTCCTTCAAAGTGATTAAAATAAACACCCCAAGTGTTTATCCTTTTTTCTTTTAAAAAATTAGATAATCTAAAAACATGGGTTCCAACTTGACTAATAAGATTATAATGTAATTTTTAACTCCCATTGGATACATTGAAATATGGAATCTTTTATCATATACCTTTAACTAAACGAAATTTCATCATAGATAATAATTTTTTCTTAGTTTCCTCTGAAACTTCTTGGCTGACATAAATGAGAGCATATCCTTTTCGCATAAGGTTAAAATACTTTGTCGTATACGGAACCCACCAAACTGATCTAATTTTTTTTAGAAAATTTTCAGCAAGTTCTTGCGTTATTTGATTTTTTTCTAACTTTCTTACAGCAAGTTTAATCGTAATTGCAAACTTAATCTGTAAAATGATAAGGATAAAAAGGAATAAGTAAAAAATGCCCACCTTACAAAACCTACCTTTCTTTGATAAAATATATCGAATTTTATAACTGCTATTAAAATTTAACAATAATTGCGTTACACTAGAGTTACACAATATAAAACTGAAGGGAAAGTGTCCAATGCATTTAACATTAAAATGTGATAATGCAAAATTATATTATGAGTTATTTAAGTCAACGAAGGATACAGAGGAATATGTAATCCTAATACATGGTTTAGGAATGGATAGCCGTTATTGGTATAAAATAGTACCTCAATTAAGAGAGAATTTTAATGTAGTAACGTTTGATTTAAGAGGACATGGGGACAGTACAGCAGGAGAAAGTGAAATAAATTGGGAAGTAATTAATAATGACTTATTAACATTATTAAATCAATTAGAT
Source organism: Ureibacillus sp. MALMAid1270 (assembly GCF_049202975.1). Lineage (NCBI taxonomy): Bacteria > Bacillati > Bacillota > Bacilli > Caryophanales > Caryophanaceae > Ureibacillus > Ureibacillus sp. MALMAid1270. Next base: position 29,585 of record NZ_JBMIRP010000057.1, read on the forward strand.
ATCTCAAGTTGCCATTTTATAGGACATGGTCTTGGGGGGAATATTGCAATTCAGTTCTGTTATCAATATCCTAATTTTTTCAAAACGTTAACGATAATATCAACTTTAATTTATTTTCCACCTGAGGCGGCTAGTGCAACATTATCTTATAGAAAACACCTAGTAAATTTAGGTGGATTCCAAGCATTAGCCGAAGAATTAGTTCCAAAAATACTCTATAATTCTTCTCTTGTTTATGAAAAAGACTTGTTGTTTTCGAGTTATTTGAAAATTTCAAGTTTTTCCTTATATATGCAATTTTTCAAAACTATGATTTCAAATCCTCATAATTTAGGAGAATTGTCTACCATTACTATTCCAATTCTAGTAATTGACGGTGCTTATGATCCAATACTACCGAAAAAAGTAACAGGTTTATCCACCTTTACATTTCAAAATAGTCACTATGTAACAATCTCCGATACTGCAGATGCACCATTTTTGGAAAACCCTGTTGAAACTTTACAAGCGATTGAACGTTTTTTATTATCAATTGAAGTAACACAAGTAACGTATGATACATATGTAGAATCTTATTTAAATGAATTTAAAAAAAATTTAGGGGAACTAATGCAAAAGGAAAAGTATGAAATAAATTCACAAGTTTTACATGTGCAACTTATGAATACTTTTAGTGTTAGAAATGATAATGAATACATTCTTGAAGGATGGAATCAGAGGATGGCAAAACAACTTTTTTGTTATCTTATTTTCCACCGTACTTCAACAAGGGAACAAATATGTGACGATTTAATGAAAGATAAAGATTTAACTTCTTCGAAAAAAAACTTAAGAGTATATCTTCATTATTTAAAGGGGTTAATTAACAATGAGAACGAAGAATTCATCAAATCAGATAAAGAGCATATTTATTTAAAAGGAAAAATAGAATGTGATCTTGTAACGTATATAAATCGCATTAATAGTTTAGAAAATAAAGATATTACTATGTTTTATGGAGAATACACCCAAGTAATAAATAATATTCCGAAAAGTTTCTTTCCAAGTATTTATGACGAGTGGGCTTTAAATCTTACACACGAAATCCAAAAAAAATTAGTTAAAATATCTGAAAAACTTTCTCAATATCATATTTATAGAAATGAATTATTGAAGGCGACTGAGTATTTGGAGTTAGTTATGGAATTTGATTGTATCGATGTATACTTTTATGAAAAACTTAAACAACTATATATACAATTAAATAATTTTAATAAATTGAAAAAATTAGAAAAACAGTATAGTGATCATTTTTAATAAATAAAATTAAATACACATAAATTATGGTGAAATGTTTATAAATTTAAAATTATGCTAACAATATTTTTATAAGCAAAGAGGAGAAATCGATGGAAAAGCCTATTGATTGGAAAGAATTTCTGAATGAATATTTCAAGAGAATGGAAAAGGAAAAGAAGAAAATAGAGTTTAAGGTGATTAAGAATGACAAAGAAATAGTTAATCCTATAAAGATTTTAAACGTGAAATCAAGGTGAACTTATACTTAACTCCTACCAATATTAATAGAAGACAGTGTCAGGACTAAAGATTTCTCTTGGATTCCTAATGGTTAGTATTCCTTGCAACGTCTTAGATTGCTTTCTTGTGCATTCGCCCTTTTCGTTTGGAATAAAAACTATACACTTAAGACCAGATAGTGATATATGCTATTTGGTCTTTTCTTTTTTAAAAAAATGGAGGAATATAGTATTTTTATGTGATTTCCATGTCTTACTTTTAGGAAAACTTTACTAATGAAAATAATAAATTTACCTGCCGAAAAAAATCCATAGATAGTGATTAAAGTAATTATTTACTGTCTAGAAAAAAGAAAGAAAACGAATAAATTAGATTTTTAATAACATTTATTTATTTTGGCAGTTTAATGCGATATTCAGTGCTTTTTGACTGATTTTAAGGTTAAGCCGTTTGACTAAGCATGTGAATTTTCGGATCAGACATGTGGAACTTTTTAAAGGTTTATGCTCCTAAAAGTTTAATAGATACATCAAAAAAGTAATGCTGAAAGGAGAGTACTCATGACAGGCTGGGGACAATTTACAGAATGGATAGAGCATTTAGGGACAGGTTCTATGGTAACACTATATGTTATAATTTTTGGAGGGCTTTTTTTACTTTGTGTGAATGCTTTCGTTGAAAGGGCATTGAAAGATAATATAAAAAGTTTAATTATCTCAAAGTATATCTTTAATTATTGTGTGCTCTTTCTTCTTGTTGGAAGTATAATTCTGGGTTTGATCCTTTGAAGTAGGGTGTATTTGGTAATTGGAAGAAGCAGTTAATGGTAGTATCTTTATGAGTATAAGAAAGCCTAAAATGCGCAATTAGTGCTTATAAGCCTGCATGTTTTAGGCTGTTTTTTATTTTTTTCGTTATTGTGTTAAAGCAGCCGTTAGTTGAGTAATTTCTTTTCAAGAATGATTTTATGTAATCCCTTTTCGTCAGTATATGTTTCAATAACATCAAATCCATTTTTAATATTCAATACTAACATATTACGCCATTTATTCATTGTTTTTGTTTGAACAACACTATATCCATTTTTCTTTAAATATTGATGTTGTTTTTGCATTAACTCAGAAGCAATACCGTGTTTTCTGTAATTAGTATCTACACCTCCTAACCAACTATAAAATTTATTATTATCAAGTTCATATCCAATCTTATAACCAATAACTTTCATACCATTCATCGCAGTAATAACCAATAGTTTGGGTTTGTTTTCCATTTTGTTTATCAAATCATCAGTAGTACCAAAAATAACTTTATGTAATTCCATAATTCCATCTAAAACATCATCATTAGGGATTGAATTAAAAATGAAATAATCAAAGTTCAAATGTTTTCCTCCTTCCAATCGAGCAACTCAGAATAAATATTTCGTTAACTTATTAAGACAGTCCATCTTAAACAAAACTGTCCCGTTAGTGAAAAATCGCTCTGTTATAGCATAACTCATTTCTTATTATTTTTTGATGAAAATACACCTTATTCTTGAAGATGTTTAGATGCGCGGTATAATCATCATCATCAAATAACTGGGGTGATTAAGTGGAAAGATATCTTGGTATTATAACTTATGCAAGTGACCTTGAGAGTTATAAAGAAAGTATGAGAAATTTCGCAGCAAGAGTTAATAAAAAGATAGATGTGATTTTATTAACGGAAGTAAATATTATAGAAGAATTTATTAAAGGAAATCATGAGAAATATTGTAGAGTCATTTTTTACGATTATGAGGAATTTAATAATATTAAACAATTTCAATACGTCTTTGGGCTTTGTCAACTCTATAATTTAGAACTGTCGATTATTAAACAAGATATCCATTCTGATGTTGCGGTAGAGTTGTCATACCTTCTGCAGGTTATATAATAGGTAGGAGTAGATATTTTAAAAAATAGGGCTATACAGATATTAATAATGGTATAGGAGATAGCATATGATTTGTGAATGTGGTGGAGTTCTAAATGTAATACGAATAGAAGAGTATCCAAAAGATGTGAGAGATAAAATTAACTATAAGCGTCTTTGTGATGCAGAGTGTTTGAAATGCGGAAGTATTAAATATAGTCAACCTTATGATTGGGGTAATACTTTAAACCCGGTTAGAAAACTTAATGGAACAAATAAATAAGAACTTTAATAGTATTGAGGTTTTTATCAGGATCCAAAATTTTTAACAAAATGTTATTGGAAATAAAGGAAATAATCCATATAAGTGGAACTAGTATAATATTAGAATTCCCCTTAAATTCCAATATTTTGGGTATGTGGTAAAAATTATACTTTGCTCTTCCTTTATAATGAAATTTCTTAAAGACCAGACATTAATTTTGTCTGGTCTTTTCCATTAATATCAATTCTTTAATCCGAATAAATTCGCCACAATTATCTTTTAACATACTGACCTCGTCTTTTTCCCAATATGTTATAACAATTGTAAGCCAATCAAATTGGCAAAATGAAAGGAGAGGATGTGGAATGGAAAAATTATTAAAAGAAGAAATGGAAAACTTATTTAATGTAGGTGTAGGAAATCAATTCAATTTCGTTGGTTGTTATAAGGGTGAAAAGGGAAGTTATCTTATTGATCGAACTGATGGCCAAACGTACACTGACGACTTTTTAGCAGAAAATACAACTGAAGCGATTGAAATTCTATTTGAAAAGGTTGAAGAAATGATTGATGAAGCACAGAGGTGGCTATTAAAAAGATATTCGGAGTTAGACCGAGAAAATCCTTATGAAAGTAGAGACGAAGAATTACAGGATAAATTGAAAGTGGTGGTCATAACTGCCCTTTATAGGCTTCAATATAAAAATCTGAAGAGCATAATTACAGAAGAGCAAGAGTTACAATTGGCTGAATTAAAATATAATAGGTTAGTTAAGAAATATGGACTTAAAGAGGAAGTAGATTTACATTTTAATAACTATAAATAGGGTAATAAGGAGGGAACAAAAAATGGAACTATTGAATAGCAATGACTTAGAGGCTGTTAGGAGTATGTATCTGCAAGCACAAAATAAAAGTGCCAGCCTCAACAGTGATGGTACATACAATTTATATTTGAATTTCGGTTATGGGTGTGACGAATATAAGGTTACTGAGAAACAACTAAACTACATTCGACAATAAGCACTACGCAGTATTATTTTAAATCCTTTAAAAATGAAATGTGCTGGCAATGAGTTTAAAACGCGCTATAATACGACCAATAATTAGTTTGTCAGATAATATGTCTTATGCGACAAAACCTATGGTTCAGCCTATATTTTTTCGTCGCATAACATAAATATTCAGTATTCAATTTTCGTCGTATAACATAGTGCAGGAGGGGTTCCCCTAATGGAAATTATTCCAGTTACTTTTTCTCATTCAATTAACGAATTTAGAAACCATTTGATCGAACAGAACAGAAGTATGAATACTATCAAAAGTTATGTGCAAGATTTACTCTTTTTAGAGAATTGGTTGTTTTCCAGATACTCTGATCCAATTATGGTAGAGGCTATAACGAAAACTGACATAAAAGATTTTGAAAGTGAAATCAAAATAAATTCGTTCTTATCACCTGCAACAATTAACAGAAGACTGGTTTCAATAAAAAAATGGTCTGACTATTTGTTTGAATCCAAGTATTCTCCGGTTAATTTAGGACGAGAGATTTCAGTTATGAAGGTTCAAAAACAGAATACCATTCGTTGGTTAACAAGACAAGAAGTAGGCCGTTTATTACATGCAGTACAATTAACAAAACATAAAAATTTTCAAAAAGGGTTATTACATGAAACACTTATCATTCTTCTAGTGAATCTTGGGTTACGAATTGAGGAAGCATGCTCCTTAACAAAGAATTCAATTTCGTTTCGTAATAATTTAGTAAATGTGTTGGGTAAGGGATCTAAGCATAGAGTCGTACCCCTAACCGAAAAAACAAAGGCACACATACTTCTTTGGTTGGAAAATAGGGAGAAAGATTCCGATTATATTTTAGTTAGCAGCAAAAGCAGTCAATTAAGTACCAGAGCCGCTCAGCATATATTAAAAAAGTATAGCACTCAAATTGGTATAGAGATTACTCCACATTCTTTAAGACACACCTACTGCAAGCAGTTAGCAGATAGTGGAGTTGGGCTCCAATCTATAGCAGATTTAGCAGGTCATAGTTCGATGGATACTACTCGAATTTATGTTACTCCATCTATAAAAGAACTGCAGAACGCCCTTAAGAAAACAGAATTTTAATTGACCTAAACTATTGAGAATGAGAAATATGTAAAAGATGTTTATTCCTCTACTTATACGCGTTATAATGGGGGTGTAATATACTAATATATAGAATATACGCAAAGGAGAGGCTACCTAGGAGCCTCTCCTTTCTTCCGTTTGCGGAAATAATTATCAATACGCGCTAAAATATTCTTAAAAGAAAAACACTACGTTCGTAACATTGGATTGGAGAGGATTGAATGTATTATTTAGATTACGTATCCAGTTATTTCTGTATTGCAGGTCTTCTATGGTTATTGATGATCCTGGGAATTAAGTTTCTACCGAACGTTTTAAAACAGGGAAAAGAAAATGCTGCCAAATGCCAAGAAAAACTGCTGTTTATTAGTATTCCTTTATCCTTGATAATAGGGTATTCAGTTTTTCACTTCTTTAATTTATACGAATATATGATGGTTGTTTAAGATTCTAATATATTTTATATAGTAGAATTTATTGTTAGGGTTGTACTCTATTAGAAAAAATTATATAAAAACCCAACTTGGCCCTTTACATCCAATAATTATTGTGATAACATTTAATCAAGTTATTATAATACATGATTTAGTTTAGTTTAGTGTAGTTTAATTTTAAATTTTAGATTTTAATATATTATAAATAAATCTCTTTCTTTTTATCACTTTAGAGGGAAGAGAACAATAGATATACTAATATACTTAATTTAATATGATGATGAGTTTGTGATTCACTATGAATTCTTACTCATAATCGTTGTGCATGAGTATGCCTTTGTTGGCTTATGCTTTAATTTTTCATGCATACTTTGAGTCTATTAGTTATATATCTTTGTTCTTTTCAATTTGTGATAAAGAGGAGGAGATTTTTTTGTGCGGATTTTTCTAATGTCTTCAAGTTTAAGACTAAACAATTGAATAAGATAATTAAATTCTATGGGGGTTGGGTGCAAATGGTATTAATCTAACAATTAAAGACGGAATATTGCGAATAATCGAGGGTCTTAAGGCAAGTTTTCAATTAGAGTGAAGGGTTTATCTATGTTATTCGAATTAAATTACTTTATATCTAAGGAGGAAATTTTTATGAAAAATAATGGAGTTTATAAGATTGGTTATATGGTTCACTTAAGTGTTGAAAGGGATGACAGCATAGACCTAGATTTGAAACACCGTGTATTAGAAGTCTTGTTAGAAAGTGTTAAAGGGTTAAGTGTTGCCAATTACCATTCTTATAAGAGTAATCCACTAGTTGCTCAGTATTTTATCAGTATATTAAGAAAGCAAGGCATCGACACGATTGCTGTGCAGGATCGTTCAATCTTTAAGAAGGATATCATCAATCTTTTTATCGAAGAGGGGTTTGATTTCATTTTGATTGAAGTTAACAGCAGCAAAACAAAATACCGAATTGAGGAGATTACTAACAAACAATTAAGGTCTGATCTTCACAATGTAGTCAGAACCAGTAAAGTTAAATGGGAAAATCTCGGATTTAAATATAGAAAGGCACTAAACAGTTATGAAAAATTGGCAAAAATTTCGAATGAATTAATAGATGAATACGAATCTACCACTGGTATTAACGTATCCGCCTATTAGGGTTCGTTATTGAAGGAAACCGTTTCTGATTTAGTGAAAAGTGACTATAAAACTATACAAGGAGATGATTGTTTATGAAAAACGTAACATTTTTTACATTATTACCAGAGACAATTTTAGGGAGAACAAGGAATTCTGCTGAGGAATTTTTTGAGTACTGTATGATGGCGGATATATTTGCTCAGAGCAACAACCTCAATATTGTTAATGGTTGTGGAATTTCAAACCTTGGAGATGTTAATATGCGAAAAAAATATTTTTCGAGACTTAAAAGAAGATCAACTGTATTAATAATATCTCCTGTACATGTTGCAAACCCTGTAATTCTAAATTTATTCATCGGTAAGGATGTAACCTTCAGGGTGATTGAAGGTGATTATCTTATAAAACCAAAAAATTTAAAAGAATTTTTTTTAGAAGAATTAAAATCATCGCCAGAAGAGAGTGCAGTTAATTCGAAGTGAAAAATTGCTATGTTTGAAAAATAGAGGTAAGTGGACAATCAGCAAGCAAAAATATGAATAGGGGTGTTATGAAATGATGCAACTTGAAAAATTGATATCAGAAGGAAATGCACAAATAGTGGAGGAGACAGAAGAAACAAAAGGACCAAAAAAATTTATTTTAATTGACTGCGATCCACTGGCTCCTAGACCAAATCGGGTTCTTCAAGAGGTCTTAAAAGGTACAGGTATAACTAGTGAAAAAGAGCCGATGTTTAAGATTTTTGGAGCATGGAAATGGGATTATAGTGACGTTGATGATGAAACTTGGGATAAGGTTATTGAAACAATTGAAGAAAGGTTAGATTTAGCCTATGAAAATGGGTGGACAAGAAGGGTAAGTTGGATGCCTACGAGTAAAAAATACCGACAAAGCATCAAATAAGGATATAGTCCACTAGGGGGCAGATAGTAACGGGCATTTGCCTAAATTAAATATGGAGTTTAACTATCGTGCCCCAACACTAAATCCTAATTATAATTCGGCTTAAGTTTTATTACTATAAGCAAAATGAACAAGATAAGGAGGAGATAAAATGGTAAAGGTAATTGATTATGATGAACAAGGTAATGTAAGAGTAACTAGAGTTTTTAACGGTGAGATAAAAGAAGAAAAAATCTATCGTAAAGAAGATATTGAAGTTATAAGCGAAGAGGATTTTGAAATTCCTATCAAGAGGATTAGTCTCAAAAACTCTACTAAAAGTGAAATCAAGGATCTATTTGATTCACTTATCGAAGAGGATTTGTAACGGAGGTTTGACCAGAACCTTCGTTATATTTAAAAGTGGCAGGGAATGAATAATTCAAGGCGTGAAAGATTACAAGACTTATAAAAGGAATTGAGTGTCATTCGTTCATTAATTGATAGATTTTGGCAAGAAAGTCAGAACAACAATATTATCTAGCAAACATTGAGCGCAAAATTGCTAAACAAATTCGTTTTTTGAGAATCATTAATGATCATTAAGATAATGAAATGTCAGGGGGAGAATTAGATGTTCACATTGGATGAAACGAAAGAATTAAGAGAGATGTTTCCTGATAGCAATGATTTACTTACTGATGAGGAATTTAAAGTAATGGGGTGGTATATTTATTCTCTTTGGAAAAAGAACGATTTCAAAAATAAAGAGATCATCTACCGTAAGGAAACGGGAGATATTTTCAACTACTTCTTTGAATATGACAATCAACTCTTCATGCTGTCGGATGAGTCAATTTACTGGGGGCAAGGTGAAATTAGTATAAGAAAAGTATGTGACACCACTTATGAGATAAGCAAGAACTATCTTAAGAAGTTTATTAGGAATGTAGAATGGATCAACCAATATGACTACTTTGAAGGTAAAGAGGACGAATTTGACTTTGAGTTGCACGGAGATGGTCATGAACATCATGTTGAAATGGCTTATGGTCTCATTGAAATTTTAAGAAATAAGGGCTATAAAATTTCAGATTAGAATTATTTGAAATTAAAAGCAGCCATATGACTAGAGTCTTGCAGACACTTAGAAGGGATATTGTTTGATAATTAGAGTGGGGTTAAAATCAGAGCCACATATGTGGCGCCCTTCAAAAAGGAGGTATTTTAGTGATAAATAATGAGGAAAACAAATTCCATATTGGAGAAATAACTGCAAGTTTTGGTGTGAATATTGTAGGGATAGATGTTTGGCATAATCAGGGCTCATTAGTCTACGTACTAGCAGAAGTTTTTGATGAAGATTCTAACTTTATATTGTGGTACGTCATAATGCAACCTGATAGCAAAGTAGTTCAGAGGGTAAATTCTGACTACGTCAATATTAAAAGCCGTGGAATCATACCAAGATTTCCACATTTTATAGAAGAGTAGTATCGATAGGTGTTTACTTGTCAGAGCATTTCAATATGAAAATAAGGGAGAGATTTGTAATGAGTTGTAATATGGCTTTTATCGTTTCATCTTCTAAAGAAGGTGAAAAATCTGCTGTGAAGCATTGGCCTTGCTATTACGTTTCTCACTCTTTTAATTGTATCTTCACTAAACTCAAGTGTAGAACGTTGGACAAAAGCAAATGAAAAATGGGAGGTAAAAAAATGATAAAACCACGGTTCAAAAGTGAAAAAACTGCAAAGATAGCCTTGCTAATTGGAAAAATCGTCACAATGATGTTCATAACCGTTCTAACTTACCCACTCGTACTTTTTTTAGGCGAGTTTAAAATGACACAAGAAACTTGGCTTTTATACATCGGGGGCACGGCTGCGGGAGTTCTGTCAGGGAAAATAAAACTACATGGAGGGGTAAATAAAAGAATGACCCGATGGATTATATTCTTGTCATGTTTAACCATCATGCTTGTGGTTAATATTCTAATGAACATCGATGACAAAGCGCTTATCACAATTTTAGGATTACTTGTAGGAATTCCAACTTATGCAAGTCTTAAATACCATTTTAGTGATCTTGAAAAGGAAGTAAAGAATTATTTTAAAAAGAAAGATTATAGAAGGTATAGGATATTTCGAATCTGAACTAGAATCGGTGAAAGAATAATTTTTTAACTATGTCGAACTTCAAAAAAACTATTAGGAGCGTGTTAACATGAAAGAAGTTAGAGCACTATCTGTATTGATTAGAAAGAACAATAATGAACATGAGGTTCAAGAGGAGTTTAGTGAACATAAGCATGAACTGATTAAATTTTCGGAAGAGAAGGGCCTTGCCATTAGTAAGTTTGATATTTTCTCTAAACCAATGCAAGAACTTATCTATTACTATAAGCCTCTGGATATGACGGAATATGTTACATCTTTAAGGTTTAATGAAACTATACTTACTTTCGGTCCAATTATCTTAAATGTGTTTAGTTTACAGACACTTGAAAGAATGTCTATGAAAAATATTGACTTCATATTTGCTTTCTATGGCGAAAATAATTCAATGATAATGAAAGAGATGACAGCGAGAGAGTATGTGAAGTTAAGGAAAAGGAATAAAATCCCGAACCTTTGCTACTTCCCAATTAATTTAGCAACTGATGAGGGGGTGGCAATTTGAAAACAAAATATGGTAGACCAATTATAAAAATCGATTGGTCAGGTCCAGAGGGAAATGTCTATCATGTAATGTGGAAAGCAGAAGCAATGCTTGAATATTTAGAGGAATTTGATAAGTGTGAGGAACTGAATTATCGGTTTAAACATGATGGTTTGAAAAGTTATGAGGAAGTTCTTGATTTAGTCAATGAGTACGTAACAATTGAAAATATGGACGCCTATTATTCTCTTAGAGCCCAACTTGATGGGGAGGAGAATTATGATGAGTAAATTGTATTTAAAATTGGTTCCAATGGAAGACAAGCGTATGGAGTTTAGTGTTAATTTTCATCGGGTTTCAGAATTATGTTGTGAATTGCAATTAGATAGAGTCTCGGAATAAATAACAATTTTTCCGGGTGAAATGAACCAAAATTACTGGAAATTGGATTGGAATGGCCTGCACAATCATTATTTTCATTGTATTTTCAAAAATGTCCATGACAAAGAAACCTATTACCATTA
>NZ_JBMIRP010000058.1:0-5319 GCF_049202975.1 Ureibacillus sp. MALMAid1270
GCATAAAATTACCCCCAGTTTGGTTTGGTTTCTAGTTAATTCCATTATACCAAATGTTGGGGGTTTTTTGTCTTTTAATAGACTACATAATTATCTACCATTATTTAGGTGATGTTTTTCAGTGCCTTCTTACTGTCCCCAGCGTCCCTCATATGACGCACAGCTTCCTTATCCTTAACTATTTTTATTTGCTTCCCTTCGTAATAAATAATGACCGTTCCTTTTTTCGTTATAAGAAAATCAAATAGTTCTTCGCTTAGCCTATTTAGATTACCGAATTCGCTCATTTCTCTACATACCTTTTGTAGACAATAAATATACGATTCTTGTTCGATGCATCATACTAAATTTTCTAAAGAATATATTATTACATACTATAAATATAGTAAGTGGGACATTAGGGACAGTAAAAGTGTCCCACGTTTTTAAATGGGACACTTTTACTGTCCCCAGCGTCCCACCACCACCCGGCATCCCATTAAAAATTATTTTTCTCATGTAGTTATGAGGTGTATTGTATTTGCGAAAAGAAGTGATAGAATCAAAGAAAAAAAGCAGTTTTGTTTAGAATTTCCAAAAATCTACATGAGGGTAGAGGGACAATGTTGTATGCCACATCAGCTAATTTTGCCGGATTTTAATCTTTTATCAGATGAGGAATTATTTAAAAACGTTATGCAAGATACAGCCACAATTTTGGGGCTAAACATGGAGTTTTTATTCGACGGTTGGTTAGTACGATTTACAAACCCGTACAATCCATCCGAACGATACGAGTTATTAGGATATGACATTGGGCTAAATAGTAGCCAATCTTCATTTATCGCAAAAGACAAGGCAATGTGCTATAAATATCTATTTGAAGCTGGTGTGCCTGCCATTGAGCATTTTCTGTTGAAACCGAAAGATTATAAATTTTCTAACGAAAGTGCAAAAGAGACTTTATTGAATGTCCAAAAGAATTACCACTTTCCTTTAGTTGTGAAACAAAACAATGGTGGCGGTGGCAAAAATATACTTTATGCATTCGATGAAACAGACCTAGCCCTTGCCATTGGTGAACTATCAAATAATCATCTTGAGATCTCAATTAGCCCTTACTACGAATTTCCGATTGAGTACAGATGTACTTATTTAGACGGCGAAATCATCATGTCTTACGGAAAAACAAAAGGTGAAAACCTTCAAAACAACCTGTCAAAAGGCGCACAAGTTGTAGATGTACCAGAACTTCTTAAAGAACGATTACATTCTTTAGCCATCCAAGCAGGAAAAGCAATCGGTTTACGTTTTGCCAATATTGATATCGTCGAAACGGAAAAAGGATTAATTGTATTAGAAGTCAATGCCTCCGTTGCACAAAAACGTGTTGTACGTCATTCACAAGAGCTATACCAACAAGCTGTCAATGTGTATGTCACTGCACTTAGGAAGTTGATCGGGTAGTGGGACATTGGGGACAGGCTTTCTGTCCCAGTCCTGGCGGATAAAGTGGAAGAGAAAATTAATTAGATATGAGTTAGCAACTATATATAGTTGGTGGCTTTTTTCATTTTTGGTAGCGAATGTAATTGTATGATAATAAAAATGAAAGCATATTATCACCTATTCATTCTTCATTAGAATCAAAAATAAAAAATGATTCTTCTTCCTCCGTTAATAATCCAAATTCTTTCTTTGCTTCAAGAATTAGAATTTCATCACGCCAACCAAGTCTATTAAACTTTGACCAAATTTTTTGGTTATACTTATGAAACTCATGAATCTGATCTGTGAGCTCTCCATAATGTAACTGCCCTACTTTCCACTGTTGAAAACTTTCATATAGTCTCTCTAATGCTTCTTCTGTAACTTTTTGATGATACTTTTCAACTAGCTCACGGTCCAACTTTCTCTGTTCTTTTGTTTTTTCTTTTTTCATCATTGAACCCACCTCTACTTATTAGTTAATATGTTGGTTGTGAATAAAAAATATAATAGTTTGGAAAAATATAGTTAGGTGATAATATGGATAATCTGAAGTATCAACTCCAAAAGGCATTGCAAGAATGTAATCGATTAAAACAGGAAAATATGCAATTAAGGGCAATTTTACATTTAAATAACATTTCCTTATCCTCGCCTTCCACATTAAAAAGTAATGAACTTGTGAAGTCAAAAACACAAAAAATCCAAGAAAGAATCCAAATATTTAATGAGCTTTTTAAAGGTAGAACAGACGTTTATGCAAAAAGGTATGAAACAAATAACGGAAAATCCGGCTATACACCAGCTTGTAAATTTGAGTGGCAAAAACCTATCTGTCAAAAACCTGCGATTAAATGCTCCGAATGCTCACATAGAACTCTTCTCCCATTAACCGACCAAGTAATTTATGACCATTTAGTTGGTAAACATACAATCGGCCTTTATCCACTTTTACAGAATGAAAAGAGTTGGTTCTTAGCAGTTGATTTTGATAAAAAAAGTTGGCAACAGGACGTTCAAGCTTTCATTTCGACTTGTAGAGAATTACAAGTTCCAGCTAGTATAGAACGTTCAAGATCAGGTAACGGAGCACATGTTTGGATATTCATGCAAAAGGCAACATCAGCCTCTCTTATTAGGAAACTTGGTCATGTCTTGCTTACTCGAACTCTTTCCAAGCGATATGAATTAGGCATGGATTCGTTCGATAGGATGTTTCCAAATCAAGATACACTGCCCAAAGGTGGATTCGGAAATTTAATTGGCCTTCCGCTTCAAAAGGAGCCTAGAAAAAATGGAAATAGTATTTTTGTTGACCACAATTTTGTCCCCTACCCTAATCAATGGGAGTATTTAAAGGGTATACAAAAGATACCGGAAGAGAAAATACAAGAAATTGTCCATTATTTTTATAAAAATAATGAAAAAGTAAAGCCGCCTGTTGAAAGTGCTATAGGAATTCCTACCATCATAAATATGCCTAAAAGGATTACTGTTATTGAAAAAAATGGGTTAATCATTAATAAAGAAAATCATCCATCTAATTTGATACAAAAATTAATCGAACTCGCCACTTTCAATAATCCTGAATTTTATAAAGCACAAGCAAAAAGAAACGCTACTTATGGTATACCGAGAGTAATTTCTTGTTCTGATGAATGCAATCAATTCATAGTACTTCCAAGAGGATGTAAAGAGAATCTAATAAAGCTACTAAATGATCTATCGATAGAAGTAGATTTTCAAGATGCCACAAATCAAGGATTACCATTTTCTGTGGATTTTATAGGCAAATTAAGAACGGAACAAGAAGAAGCCGTAAGTCAACTAATGCAAAATCCAACTGGTATTTTATCTGCAACAACAGGTTTTGGAAAAACGGTAATTGCAGCTTCATTAATTGCCAAACGTAAAACTAGTACTCTTATTCTAGTGAATAGAAAACAATTAATCGATCAATGGAAGGAAAAGTTGTCTACCTTTTTAGATTTGAAAGAACAGGAGATTGGTCAAATCGGTGGTGGAAAAAATAAACCGACAGGAATTATAGATGTTGCAACTGTTCAAAGTCTTAATTATAAAGGTGAAATAAAAGATTTGGTTACTCAGTATGGGCAAGTTATTGTAGATGAGTGTCATCACATATCTGCTTTTAGTTTTGAAAAAGTTTTGAAAAAGGTTGAAGCAAAATATATTCTAGGATTGACTGCAACTCCAACTCGTAAAGATGGACTTCAACCAATAATGAACATGCAATTAGGACCTATCCGTTATAAGGTGAGTGCTAAAAGTAAAAAATCAAATCAACCATATGACTACATTCTTTCCCCAAAATTCACTAATTTTAAAAGTAGATTAGAGGAAAAGGAAATGAATATCCAATCATTATATAAAGAATTAGTAAACAATCACTCACGAAATGAGATGATTTTCAACGATGTTTTACAAGCTTTAGAGGAAGGATCAACTCCACTAATACTAACTGAGCGTGTTGAACATGCTCATACGCTCGCCTCGAAATTTAAGGGGTTTGCTAAAAATATTTTTTTATTAACTGGAAAGATGAAAGAAAAAGAACGCCAAGAATTATTAAACAAGCTTAAAAATTTAAAAGATGATGAAGAACGATTAATTATTGCAACTGGAAAATATATCGGTGAAGGCTTTGACCATTCAAAACTTGATATATTGTTTCTAACAATGCCAATTTCATGGAAAGGTACATTACAACAGTATGTGGGTAGACTTCATCGATTACATGAGCATAAATCAGTAGTAAAAGTAATTGACTATGTAGATCATAAAGTGGGATTATTCAACGGAATGTTTGAAAAAAGATTAAAAGGATATCGCTCTATGGGGTATCGGGTGTTAGAGGAAAAAAATCATGATGCCATAGATGGACAAATGAAGCTGTTTTAAGCGGCTATAGCGGGTAGTGGGACATTGGGGACAGGCTTTCTGTCCCACCTTTCTGTTCGAATAGACAGTGGGACAGTTTTACTGTCCCCGACGTCCCATTAAAGTGATTTTCCACAGTAGTTACAGTAAATGGCGTCGCTCGAATTTTCTTTTTGGCAGTGGTTGCAAATTTGCAACAATTTATCTCCACATTGATTGCAAAACTTTGCGTCGCTTTGATTTTTTTCGCTACAACTTGAGCAGGTAATAGAATGAGTTGAATTTGTCCCCTCATGAATGGCTTTAGAGATTTCTTTTACCCCGATTTTTGTTTCAGAAGCTAAGTAATTGAAAGTATCTTTCGCAACCGGTGCATACTCCCTACTTCCATACTTTGCAATGGCTCCAGCATAGCCGGCTTGCGTTAGTACAGCTCCAACAAAAAGCAACGGGGCACCTAAGAAAAATAACCAAAAGAGTTTAGGACCTCCAAAATCCCCAAATTCGACAAATTCTCCAAACCCTCCAATCTGTCCAAACCCCGAGTCAAATGGGTCATAAGTGAAAAAGTCAATAAATGCCACAAGAATACAAATAGCCCCTGCAGATAAAAATATAGGACCTAACGTGCGAAAGGTATTTCGAGTTTTTAAATGCTGTTCCGTAACAAATTTCTTCTTATCCAATTTCATTCCCCCTTATCGATCAGCAAATTCGATTTAATTTCTTATTTACTTATACGGATAAATGAAGAGTAAGTTCCATTAAATTGGTTTTTAGCATCGAGAAATGATTATCCGAGTTAATTATCTAATCGAGTAGGAGACTAGTCATTAATTGACTAGTCGACCTCTCACACCACCAGTACGTACGGTTCCGTATACGGCGGTTCAATAACTTAAGTATCGACGCTCATATAAGAAATTAAGGTCTTTTATTCCCCACTTAATG
>NZ_JBMIRP010000059.1:0-136360 GCF_049202975.1 Ureibacillus sp. MALMAid1270
CTGACGCTCTTTTTATATTTTTAAAAGAGTTTTTTAATCTGGTATACCTCGACAAATACTGATATTAAAGGTTTTTTTAGATTGTAACTTAATTTCTGGATATTTGATTCAAATCAAAAATAGTAGACAAAGTCGAAAAAAATCGACTTTGTCTACAGTCTGAGGCTACAGAATACCTCTGTAGCCTCTTCTTCACTCTATTATTTATTTAATAATAAAGACTCAAGTTCTGCTAATTTTTCCTCAAATACTTTACATGCTTCAGCAATTGGTTGTGGGGATTCCATATCAACACCTGCAGCTTTAAGTACTTCAATTGGGAAATCAGAACATCCAGCTTTTAAGAAGTTGTTAATATAACGATCTACAGCTGGCTGACCTTCTTCTAAAATTTGTTTACTTAAAGTAGTAGCAGCACTTTGTCCTGTAGCGTATTGATATACATAGTAATTGTAGTAGAAGTGTGGAATACGTGCCCACTCTAAACCAATCTCTTCATCCACAGTCATTGCGTCGCCAAAATATTGTTTGTTTAAATCATAGTAAATTTTTGTTAATCCTTCAGCTGTTATTGCTTCGCCGCGCGCATCCATTTCATGAATAATGTGTTCGAATTCAGCAAACATTGTTTGACGGAATACAGTACTGCGGAATCCATCTAGCCATTGATTTAATAAATAAATCTTCATTTGAGGATCTTCAGTATTTTTTAATAGGTAATCAAATAATAATTCTTCGTTACATGTTGAAGCTACTTCCGCAACAAAGATTGAGTAGCTTGCATATGGATACGGTTGATTTTGTCTTGTATAGTAGCTATGCATACTATGACCAAATTCATGAGCTAACGTATATAAATTATTTAAATTATCTTGCCAGTTCATTAATACATATGGGTTTGTTCCATATGTACCAGAAGAATATGCTCCGCTACGTTTTCCTTTGTTTTCAAGTACGTCTACCCAGCGACTTTCAAGACCTTTTTTTACAAGAGTTTGATATTCCTCGCCAAGTGGAGCAAAACTTTTCACCATTGTCTCTTTTGCTTCTTCGTAAGGAATTTCTACATTCATCTCTTTTACTAACGGTACAAATAAGTCATACATATGAAGTTCATCTACACCTAATACTTCTTTACGAAGTGCAACGTAACGGTGTAGGACAGGTAAATATTCATGAATTGTTGAAATTAATTGATCGTAAACTTTTTCTGGAATGTTATTGTTACTCATTGCAGCATGTCTTGCAGAATTATATTTACGGATTTTTGCACTTACATTATGAGATTTCACATTACCTGAAAGTGTTGAAGCAAATGTATTTTTAAATTTGCCATATGTGTCGTAAACCGCTTTAAACGCTTCACGGCGCACATCACGATTATAACTTTCTAGGAATGAAATATAGTTACCATGTGTAAGCTCTACCTCTTCCCCTTTATCATTTTTAATAACAGGGAATTGTAAATCTGCATTATTTAAAGCACTGAATGTTCCACCAGATGCCCCTTTTACTTCAGAAAATTGAGCTAATATTTCTTCTTTGTCTGCAGATAATACATGCGGACGCTGTAAGTTTAACTCTTTCAACATTTGTGCATATAATTGTAATGGCTCGTATTCATTTAAATAAGATTCAATAGTTGCCTCATCTACAGATAGGATTTCTGGCGTTGTGAATGACCATGCTGCACTTAGTTTTGCACCTAATGATTTTACACGCCCATCCATTGCTTGATACTTACTATTCGCTGTATCTTGGTCGTGTTTTAAATGACTATATACATATAATTTCCCAAATCTTTCTGACACTTGATCGCTAAATTGTAATGTCTCATATAGGCTTTTTGCACTTTCAGCAACTTTGCCTTTATATTTATCAGCTTCAGGTAATAGTGATTCTATTTCTTTAAATTCTTTTTCCCATTCTTCATCTGTTTTAAAAATTGTCGTAAGATCCCATGTTAACTCTACTGGCACTTCTTCGCGTGACAATAATTTTTTCGCCATAAAATAGCCTCCAAACCAAATTAAAGTAAAATTCACTATTATTTTCTCAATTTCCAGAATATTATGCAAGAAATTGTGTATATAACGTCCAAAGTATTTTATCAGTATCTACTGAACTATGAGCATGTTCGATTTTTAATTGATTTAATAGATTGCAATAATTCAATACAATTGAAATTGATTCATCTGAAATGTTAAGTTTTGCCCATTTTAAAAAATATTGAATAGCTTGTCTATTTAACTTACCAATATGAATCCGGTGTAAATGTGTAAAATAAAACAGGGCAGCTTGCCATTCAACTGAACATACTTTAAAAAATTCATTGTCTTTCAATGGTACACCAATGTATATAGGTATTTCAGATAAGGATAATCGTAACTCATAAACACTTCTTAGAAATAAATCGTTAACACCTTTTTTACTAATGTGAATGCGATATGTTAAGTACCTTTCTTTCAGATTAAAATATACATTCGCATAATGTTTAAATTCATCCCATGTTAAATTTTTTGGTACATAAAATGGAAATGCTTGTTGTTCTAATGGTATGTGCTGAATTTTAGATAAATATTGATTGTCCTTAATATGCAGTAAATTCGTCATATAAGTAAATTGTCGTTTATCGGGATTGTAAGTAAATAAGTATTTTTGATTAATAGTGGATAAAATAAATTTCTGAAGGTTCTCATTTAAGGAAATTGTCGTGATCCCAGTTGATAGATTTTTCGTTTTCGGAGTACTGGGAATCCAAATAGGGGTAATATTGTTTGTAAGATAACCATTCGTTCTTTTTAAGTACAGATCATTGGGTATTGGACTACATTGGAATTCAATCGCATTGCATTTATCAATATCGTTTTTTACTAATAAATCTGGTCTTTGATTTAATTCAGAGAGAAAACTTTCTAATTCTACTTCATAGCCTAATCGTTGAAATAAATGAAATAAATGCGCTTTTCCTAATAAGTGTTGCGCAGACTCACCCTCAGCAAACAGACTATCACAATGATGATTGGGTAAATGGGCAAAATGGGGAATTTTTATTGTACCAATTTTTAATTGGACATCACTTTTACACTGAGGACAGAAAAAACTCACATCTTTTCGAAGTTGTTTTAAGGTGGTTTTAGGAATATCTGGTTGCAATACAAATCTCTCATTTTGTTCTGATAATGCTACTAACATAACTACCCTCCTTTCCAACCATTTTACAAATACAGAAATATATTTACAACCAATACTTCCAAAATCATCGAAAGTAATAATTTCAGGGATTTTTTATGCATAAAAAAAGCCAAAATCATAAACGATTTTGGCAAATAAACTAATCGAAATATTCAATGACCTGTTCGAAACAATTATCTTGCATAATGACTTCACCATACTCTTCAAGACGGTAAATAGTCATTTTTGAACTATTCAAAAACTCATTAATGATGGATTTAATGTTTTGACGTTTCGTATGATCCTCAATTAATGTGCAATCAACAGCAATATAATAATTGTTTTCAAATTTATATAAAGAAGAAGGTATACCAAATGTAACAGCACGTTTTGCTAAAGGAATAATTTCGTCAATATCTTTGAATTTATATGTGAATACATTATTGCTCTGTTGTTGTCCGTGTACAGACTCTTCGTCCATAGAATCAAATAAGGAGTTCTTATTTTTATGCTCTGAAGATTCTCGCTGTTCATCAAAAGAAAGCAATTGTGGATCATCAGAAGTAATATTCGCACGTGTTACAATTACTTCTAAACCTTGTTCAGAGGCATTGACATGAATCCATATTGGGCCATCAAGATCAAAGTACTCATCAGTATTGATTTCGCCGATCATATCCCAAAAAAGTTCCTCACCTTTAGTTCTGTTATACCAAATCTCTTCTCGACTATATCCACGATCCTCAATATCCCGATAAGAAATATATAGTTTTAATGTATTTTCGTTTACGCGTTCGATGTCCATTAAACTTCAACTCCCTTCTTGTCTTCGTTGAAAAACACGGAAAGCGTTATTAGTATGTTTGAATTGTTAACTTTTATTTGTTAACCATTCAAGCATTTTTGCAAATCGTACTAATCAGAAAAAACTGTATCCTTTTAGCAACGATTCTATAACTCTATTGTATGATGTTTGGACATAAAATGAAAAGGAAAAACATCTACAATCGAAAATTATTTGAATATTGAAATTGTAGATGACTCTCCTTATGAAATCAAGTGATATTTACTTAAAAGTATATAGAAAAATAAACAAAATTTCGACATTTTTTCTATATAAAAAATCGATAAAACCCGACGTCTGATTTTATCGATTATTTTTATACTAAAAGTTAATTTACCATTTTTTGTGCTTCGAGTAATTGGAATGCTCGAACTTTTCGTGGTAAGAATCGACGAATTTCATCTTCATTATAACCAACTTGTAAACGCTTCTCATCAATTATGATTGGTCTACGTAGTAAACCAGGATATTCTTGAATTAACTCGTATAATTGTTGAAGTGGTAAACTCTCTACATCAACGTTTAATTTTTGGAAAATTTTTGAACGCGTAGAAATAATCTCATCTGTACCATCTTCAGTCATTCGTAAAATTTCTTTAATTTCACTAATTGTTAGTGGTTCTGAGAATATGTTGCGTTCTTTATATGGAATTTCATGCTCTTCTAGCCATGCTTTTGCTTTTCTACAAGATGTACAACTTGGTGATGTAAATAATGTTACGATCATGGATTACACTTCCCTTCAAATGAGTTCATCTATTACAAACTTTTATTACTTTAGAATTAATTTAATTTAAAAGAATGTAATTATTATACAACAATAAAAGACATTTGGATATAGAAACTTGGAAAAACAACTTAACTTATTCTAAATTTTTTTCAAAATTTCTCTCGTTTAGTCATTATTTTTTTACCGAACTTGTAAAAACCCTTATATATTTATACCCTTCTTTACTAATGATAAAACACCATTTTTTTTAAATTCCCTATTCTCAATTAGCTTTGCATAATCGAGAAGTGTCTCAACATTCTGTAAACTTCTACCTGTACCTACTTAAAAGATTATCCATTCCCTCCTTTTTTCATTCTAAAATGAGTAATAAATTAAATTTGCAAACGTATTTTATTTTTTATATAATCTTTAAAAATAATGGAAATCGAAAAAACGTTGACAAAGAGTAGTACATCTGAGTGCCGTGCGAAGAGAGTCTGTGGTTGGTGCAAACAGAAGACGGTTCAGATGGAATGGACTTTGGAGTAGCTTTATGAACGAACGATAGTAGTAAAGCTCGTGTACTTCACGTTACGAAGTGGAAAGTGGTCGAGTAATCGACAAGTTGGGTGGTACCGCGGATTTAAAACATCATTCGTCCCATTACGTTAAAAAAACGTATGGACGCATGATGTTTTTTTTATTTTATTTAAACAAATAGGAGGTTAATTAAGATGAAGAACATTTTCTCAGGTGTTCAACCAACTGGAGTAATTACTCTAGGTAATTATATCGGAGCATTTATGCAATTCCCTGCACTACAAGACGAAGGTAATACGGTTTACTGTATCGTTGATCAACATGCAATCACAGTACCTCAAGAACCAGATGAACTGAGCAAAAATATTCGTACACTTGCTGCAACTTATTTAGCAACTGGGATTGATCCGAAAAAATCGACTTTATTCATTCAATCGGAAGTACCTGCACACGCTCAAGCAGGATGGATTTTACAATGCGTTTCTTCTATTGGGGAACTAGAACGCATGACTCAATTTAAAGATAAATCTCAAGGTAAAGAATCTGTTTCAGCAGGTTTACTAACTTACCCACCTTTAATGGCTGCAGATATCTTACTTTACAACTCACATATTGTTCCAGTTGGAGATGACCAAAAACAGCATATTGAGCTTACAAGAGATTTAGCAGAACGATTTAACAAACGTTATGGTGAAGTATTCGTTATTCCAGATATTCAACTTCCTAAAGCTGGTGCACGTATTAAATCGTTACAAGAACCAACGAAAAAAATGAGTAAATCCGATCCAAATACAAAAGCAACAATTCGTTTCTTAGACACACCGAAGGAAATTGAAAAGAAAATTAAATCTGCAGTAACAGACTCAGATGGTGTAGTCGCATTTGATGAAGTAAACAAACCAGGTGTCTCAAACTTATTAACAATTGAATCAGCTGTAACTGGTCAGTCAATTGATACACTTGTTAAGAAATACGAAGGGCTTGGCTATGGTGCTTTCAAACAAGGCGTAGCAACAAGCTTAATCGAACATTTAGCACCTATTCAAGCACGTTTCAATGAGTTAATTGATTCACCAGAGCTTGACCAAATTTTAGATGAAGGTGCCGAAAAAGCAAACGAAATTGCTCAAGCTACTCTTAAGAGAATGGAGAACGCGATGGGCTTAGGCCGTACACGCAGATAAATAAAATTATGAATGAAACAATTGCTATATAAAACTCATTCGTACTTAAAATAAATGCCCATACTGCACTCCAAGAATATCCGAGTGTACGATAATTTAAGTAAAGTATAATGTTACCAATTGAAATGACACACATCCCATAACAAAACAAGAAAATCATAAATCGTAATAGAATAATACCATCCTTTACAATGTCATTTTCATTGTGACAAACAAAAACTTGTATTTATTTATGATTGTCACTATCTTCATTCATTGATTTACATTTTAAAAAGTAAATTAAATGTACAATTATTAAATCATATAAAAAAGCCCTTAACGATATGCTAAGGGCTTTTACTTATATCTATTTTTAGTCTACTTTTTTCAATAAGATACTTGCGTTATGTCCACCAAATCCAAGAGAATTACTCATTGCATACTCAATACTTGCTTCACGAGCTTCACCTGCAACATAATCTAAATCACAATCTGGATCTGGATTTGTTAGGTTAATAGTTGGAGGTAAGATACCTTCTTTTAAAGCTAGTGCAGTAAAGATTGCTTCTACACCACCAGCAGCACCTAATAAGTGACCTGTCATAGATTTTGTAGAACTCATCGCTAGGTTGTATGCATGTTCTCCAAATACAGATTTTACAGCCATTGTTTCATACAAGTCATTATACTGAGTACTTGTACCATGGGCATTAATATAACCAACTAGAGTTGGATCAATTCCACCATCTTCAAGTGCTAACTTAATTGCACGGGCAGCACCTTCACCATTTGGAGCTGGAGCAGTGATGTGGTATGCATCACCTGTTGCACCATAACCAATTATTTCAGCGTAAATTTTTGCACCACGTGCTTTTGCAGCTTCATATTCTTCTAATACAATAATACCTGCTCCTTCGCCCATAACGAATCCATCACGGTTTGCATCAAATGGACGAGAAGCTGTTGCTGGGTCTGTATTTAAAGATAAAGCTGTACTTGCACAGAATCCTGCTACCGCCATGTTTACGATTGGAGCTTCTGTTCCTCCAGTGATCATCGCATCAGCATCACCGCGTTGAATTACTTTAAATGCATCACCGATTGAGTTTGTACCTGAAGCACAAGCTGTTACTGAACAAGAATTAATCCCTTTAGCTCCTAAATGAATAGATACTTGACCAGATGCCATATCTGGAATCATCATTGGCACAAAGAATGGACTTACACGACGTGCACCACGCTCTTTAAATGTCTCAAATTGGTTTTCGTATGTTTCCATTCCACCAATTCCTGAACCAATCCATACACCAATACGATTTGCATTACTTTCATTTATTTCTAAATTTGCATCTTTTACAGCCATAATGGAAGCAGCAAGTGCGTAATGAGTAAAACGGTCCATTCTTCTTGCTTCTTTTCGATCGATAAATTGTTCAATGTCAAAATCTTTTACTTCCGCAGCAACTTTTGCTGTGAATTTTTCTGCGTCAACACGTGTTAATGGCCCTACCCCCGATTTTCCAGCTTTAATATTTGACCACGTTTTTTCAGCTGAATTACCCAGAGGAGTAACGGCACCAATTCCCGTAATAACTACTCTTCTTTTCATAATCAAGTTCCCCCTAATTATTCAAATGCGCTCTTTGCGTATTTGCGAACGATCTTTGAAAGCTTTCGTCGCGGCAAAAATGATTTACTATTTTTATTACCATTAATATAAAATTACTATATTTGAATCTATGAAATCAATTTATTTACCCCATTTAATAACAGCAGCACCCCATGTTAAGCCACCACCGAAACCAACTAATACAACGATATCATCATCTTTAATTTTTCCATCTTCTAATTCATCTGTTAAAGCAATCCCAATAGAAGCTGATGAGGTATTTCCGTATTTATGAATCTGTTTGGATAGTTTTTCCTCAGGTAAATCTAAACGTTCACGAGAAGCTTCCATAATACGTATATTCGCTTGGTGTGGGACTAAGAAGTCAACATCTTCTTTTGTTAAACCAGCTTTTTCAATTACAGAAACTGCAGATTCACCCATTTGACGTACAGCAAATTTAAATACTTCACGACCATTCATGGCGATATGTTGTTGTTCATCTAAGAATAAATGTTTTCCACCTGTACCGTCTGCTCCTAATTCAAAGGATAAAATTCCACGACCTTCTGAAACTTTACCAATTACAGCAGCAGTTGCTCCATCTCCAAATAACACCGCTGTATTGCGATCTTGCCAATCTGTTACCTTTGAAAGTTTTTCTGCTCCTACAATTAATACATAATCATAAGTTCCACTTTCTACGAATTGTTTTGCTGTTGCAAGTGCATAAATAAATCCTGAGCAAGCAGCAGAAACATCCATAGCAGCCGCATTTGTTGCATCTAATCTTTCTTGAATTTGACAAGAGACTGTTGGAAATGCTTGATCTGGCGTAACAGTTGCAACTAAGATTAATCCGATTTGACTTGGAGAAATTTGTGCGTTCTCAAGCGCTTTTAATGCAGCTTTATATGCTAAATCAGATGTTTCTTCTCCTTCAGCAATTCTTCTTTCTTGAATTCCAGTTCTCGTACGAATCCATTCATCATTTGTATCTAAGATTTTTTCTAAGTCGATATTTGTAACTACTTTTTCAGGAACATATTTACCTAATCCAATTATACCTGCGTTCATTGAGATTCCCCCTTATTAAGCCCAACAATTATGACTTACATTTAGTACTTGGTCTTAATTATAGCTCACATTTACTCAACCGACAACTGTAATATTTGACATTATTAGAAAACGTGTTGTTATTTAATTATCACGTGTGGTATGATATTTTATGGTAAAATACAAATAATATATTTAAACTGTTTGTTAGAGGTGAAATTCATGCAATATATTTTTACATTTTTCTGGTCTTTCGTACTAGTTACAATGTTAAACTATGTAGTTAGTTCAGTATTAGGTGCAAATTTTGATTTCGTTACTGGAGCTATTATCTCACTTGTATTTGCAGTATTAGTATTAATCATTACTGCGATTATTCCAAATGAGCCTACGCCAGACGCAGAACATCATTAATTTGTAATTCATTCTTTTAAAGTTTTATAAATTACATAAAAAATGCCCTTCACATTAGTGATGGGCATTTTTTAAATTGATAAATTATTTTGATATTCGAATTTGTTAGTGATCAGATTGTTTTTCTTATATGGGACAAAATTAGATGAAATCTCCTAAATCCTCTCATAAACTTGACTTACTCATTTTCTTCTTGATTTCTAACCATCAACTCATCATTTTCAATTGTTACTTTGATCGTGTTACCAGGTAATACTTCTCCTTTTAGAAGCTCCTTTGCGACAACCGTTTCAACATTTCGTTGGATAAATCGTTTTAATGGTCTTGCTCCAAATTGAGGATCTACACCATGTTCCACAACCCAATTTACTACAGATTCATCGATATTTAAGGTAATTTCCTGTTCAGCAACACGTGTTTGTAATTGCTTAATATATTTCCATGCAATGGCTGTGAAATGATCTGAACTTAATGAATGGAACATAATTATGTCATCTACACGGTTTAATAACTCAGGTTTAAAATGTAAACGAAGTTCAGACATTACTAATTCTTCTACCTTTTCATCAGTCGGATCTTGTTCTAATAAATAGTGTGATCCAATATTAGACGTCATAATGATTACCGTATTTGTAAAGTTTACTAGTCTACCCTGACTATCTGTAATACGTCCATCATCTAAAATTTGCAAAAGAATATTCGCAACGTCTGGATGTGCCTTTTCAATTTCATCCAGCAAAATTACCGAATATGGATTTCTTCTAACAGCTTCAGTTAGTTGACCACCTTCTTCATATCCTACATAGCCTGGAGGTGCTCCTACTAGCCGGGATACACTATGTTTCTCCATATATTCGCTCATATCGATACGAATGAAATGTTCTTCTGAGTCAAACAGCTGTGCTGCTAATGCTTTCGCAAGCTCTGTTTTTCCGACACCTGTTGGCCCTAAGAAGATGAAAGAACCGATTGGCCGATGTGGATCTTGAATTCCTGCTCGGGCTCGCCATACAGCCTCTGTAACCAGTTTAACAGCAGTATCTTGACCTACAACTCGTTCATGAAGAGTATCCTTTAGTTTTAGTAACTTTTCTCTTTCTCCTTCTACAAGCTTCGTTACAGGGATTCCTGTCCATCTTGAAACAATTGAAGCAATCTCATCTGCTGTTACTTCTTCACGTAGAATTCTAGAATCAGAGCCTAATTTTAACTCTTCTTCTAATTTTACTAACTCTTTTTCAATTGCTGGAATCTTTCCATGACGGAGTTCAGCAGCTTTATTTAAATCATATTTACTTTCAGCATCTTCTAATTCTCTTCTATAACGGTTTAGTTGTTCTCGTTTATGTTGAATGGTTTGTAGGCCTTGCTTTTCTGCTTCCCATCGTCGCTTCATTTCTTCTTGTTTCGCTTTTAATGATTGCAATTCATCTTTTAATGTTGCCAGACGTTTTTTACTAGATTCATCTTTTTCTTTCGTTAACGCCTGTTCTTCAATTTCTAATTGCATAACACGTCTTGTCACTGCGTCTAATTCTTGAGGCATAGAATCAATTTCAGTTCGAATCATTGCACAAGCTTCATCTATTAAATCAATCGCCTTATCAGGTAAAAAACGATCCGTAATATAACGGTTTGAAAGTTCACTAGCAGCTATAATCGCTCTGTCATGGATTCGAACACCATGATGTAGCTCGAATCGTTCCTTTAAACCACGAAGAATTGATACCGTATCTTCTATAGATGGTTCACGTACTAATACTTGTTGGAATCGACGTTCTAAAGCTGGATCTTTTTCAATATACATTCGATATTCATCCAATGTTGTAGCTCCTATACAGTGCAATTCACCTCTAGCTAACATTGGTTTTAGCATATTTCCTGCGTCCATAGCGCCATCTGTTTTTCCCGCACCAACAATCGTATGAATTTCATCGATAAATAGAATAATCCGTCCTTCTGATTCCTTTACTTCTTTTAAAACACCTTTTAATCGTTCTTCAAATTGTCCACGGTAACTAGCCCCAGCAATTAATGCACTCATATCTAATTCATAAAGAGCACAATCCTTTAGCCCTTCTGGTACATCTTTTTTTACAATTCGTTGGGCTAATCCTTCTACAATTGCTGTTTTCCCAACACCAGGTTCGCCAATTAAAACTGGATTATTTTTTGTTTTTCGAGAAAGAATTCTAATTAGATTTCGAATTTCTTCATCTCGCCCAATGACAGGATCCATTTTCCCATTTTTTACTTCTTCAATTAAATTACGTCCGAACTGTTCTAAAGGCTTGCGATTATCCTGTTGTTGAAATTGCATGATTTGTCACCTCAACTGTATAATTTATCTTCACAATAAGTTTGACCTTTCTTGACCATTTTTATTATAAAATTATTTGTGAAGATTTGCAAAAAATACTCCTAAAAATTTCACATTTGAAAATACTGGTTTATGTTATTATTTAAATGTAGTATTTAACATATATATTTTACAAAAAACTACTTGTACTTTTATTTTTTCAATGTATTATTAAGGCCTATACATTAATTGTGTAAGGAAGTGATACTGTTGGTGATTTTAGACAATACATCAATGGATTTCCCCAGTTTGTTTGAAAAACACGGACAATTATTAAAGTTTGATAAAGGCTCACAAATTTTTCAAGAAGGCGAACTTGCCAATGATATATATTTAGTAAATCACGGTAAAGTCCAAATAAGTAAAGAGACTGAAAATGGTAAAGAGTTAACTTTCCGTTTATGTGGCAAAGGCTGTATTTTAGGCGAAACAACATTGTTTACAAGAGATAATCTTCATACAACATCAGCCATTGCCTTGTTTCCATCTGAAGTATTTTTATTAAGTAAAGCTACTTTGGAAATGTTATTAACGGAACAACCTGCACTTCTTATTGAATATTTAAAATGGATTCAAAATGAAAACATTAAAAATCGAACTTTAATTCGCGATTTAGTAATGAACGGGAAAAAAGGTGCACTATTTTCAACATTAATTCGTTTAGCTAATACTTATGGTGAAACAATAGCTGATAATGTTATTTATATAAAGTTCAACTTAACAAATACTGACATTGCAAATCTTTGTTCAACGAGTCGTGAAATGATAAA
Organism: Ureibacillus sp. MALMAid1270; assembly: GCF_049202975.1. Classification (NCBI taxonomy): domain Bacteria; kingdom Bacillati; phylum Bacillota; class Bacilli; order Caryophanales; family Caryophanaceae; genus Ureibacillus; species Ureibacillus sp. MALMAid1270. The sequence continues at coordinate 12,642 of NZ_JBMIRP010000059.1, forward strand.
TCGTATGTTAAATGACTTACGAAAACAGAAAATCATCTCAATGGATAAAGGGTTTATAACAATACACGATTTACAATATTTAAAAGATGAAATTTGCTGTGAAAATTGTCCTTTGTCAATTTGTAGAATTGACTAAAAAACCGTCTCAAAATTTTGAGACGGTTTTTTGTTAACACATGAATATAAAGTTATTAACGAATACCTAAAGCCATTTTAGCGTATCTTGACATCATATCTTTATTCCACACTGGTTGCCAAACGATATTAACATCAACTTTTTTGATCTCTGGAAGTTCGCTTAATGCAGTATTTACTTGATCTACAATGACAGGCCCTAATGGACAGCCCATTGAAGTTAGTGTCATCGTCACCGTACAAGTACCCTCTTCATCTAAATCTACTTTATATACTAAACCTAAGTTTACAATATCGATTCCTAACTCAGGGTCAATTACGTTTTCTAGAGCTCCTAGAATACTTTCTTGCATTTCTTCACTTATTGCCATTTTTAAGTCCCCTTTCATACAAACATTTCCTTGTATACAATATTATGATACATTAACTGAGAATCATTTTCAAAAGATAGGATTTTTTCGTTTCTGCATTGATTATAAATTTCCAGATTATTCAATAAATTATCCTAACGAATGATGTTAATTCTGTTACTAGTAATATTATATTCAATTCTAACATATTCTATCTATCCAAATAAGAAATCACACTTATAAAGTTCAATACTTTGACTAAATATTCCATAAAGAGATAAAATTTAACTTCAGGCAGTAATCATTTCCTTAATAAGAAACAGCAATGTGGTTCCTAAGTGTTTCACTGTTCAAATAGATTAATTAATTGAATAGAAAGGAGTTTTCTTAAATGGAAAAACATTTAATTGTTCTAGATTTAGACGGTACTTTATTAACAGACCAAAAAAAAATTTCTGAGAAAACGAAACAAACTCTATTAAAAGCAAAAGAAGCTGGACACCAAATAATGATTGCAACTGGTAGACCGTTTCGTGCAAGTTCAGTTTATTATAATGAGTTAATGTTAACAACTCCGATTGTCAATTTTAACGGTGCCCTTGTACATCATCCCAAAAACATCTCATGGCAAATGAAACATTTTCCTATGGATATTAGTGTTGTACATGATGTTGTTGACTCAGTTGATAAATATCAATATAAAAATTTAATAGCTGAAGTTATGGATGATGTATATATCCATGAAGAAGATAAGGCGTTTATGGATATTTTTAATATGGGAGACCCTAGTGTGTTAATTGGGAATTTAAAAGGAAATTTAAATGAAGATCCTACAAGCTTATTAATTCACGCCACTGAAGAAAACGTATCTAGTATTAGAGAGCATTTAGAGGATGTGCATGCAGAACTGATTGACCACAGACGTTGGGGTGCACCGTTCCATATTATTGAAATCGTCCGTAAAGGCTTAAATAAAGCGGTAGGGATTTCTCATGTGGCAAAAGATCTCGGAATTCCGAGAGAAAGAATAATTGCATTTGGCGATGAAGATAACGATCTAGAAATGATTGATTATGCTGGTATCGGAGTGGCTATGTCAAACGGAATTGAACAACTTAAAAATATCGCAAATGAAATTACACTAAGCAATAATGAAGATGGAATCGCAAAATTTTTAATAGATAGATTAAAATTGAAATAATCTTCATTTTGGTAAATAATAGATTTACTATTGGAAAAATCATCATAGAAAATTATTATAGATTGAAAATGATTCGAAATAGTAAGGGAGATAAATAATGAGAATATTTGCTGATAGTGCATGCGATTTACCAAAACAATTTTTTGAAGAAAACAAGGTTGAGTTATTGACATTGCGTGTTCAAGTAAATGGTAAAGACTATAACGACATCATCGATATAAAACCAAAAGATGTATACGATGCTATGCGAGATGGTGCGATTCCAAAAACATCACAAGTGTCACCTGAAGTCTTTTTAAACACTTTTGAACAATTAGCTAAGGCTAATGAAGAAGGAATTTATATTGCATTTTCATCTAATCTATCAGGTACATACAGTACTGCTGTAATGATCGCTTCACAATTAAAAGAGCAATACCCTAACTTCAAGTTAAACATTATTGATTCAAAATGTGCTTCTTTAGGTTATGGACTTGTAATTAAAGAAGCAGTGAAATTAAGAAACGAAGGCTTATCGATCGATGAAGTTACAACGAAAATTGAATCATATGCAAAACATATGACCCATTTGTTTACAGTTGAAAACCTTGAATATTTAGCAGCAGGTGGGCGTATTTCTAAGTCTAGTGCTTTTATCGGTGGATTATTAAGTATTAAACCAATCTTACATGTAGAAGATGGAAAATTAATACCACTTGAAAAAATTCGCGGTCGTAAGAAAGCAATCTTAAGAATTATTGAGATTATGGCTGAACGTGGTGGAGACTTCTCAAATAAGGTGGTTGGAATTAGTCATAGTGATGATTTACAATTTGCAGAAGATGTAAAATCACTTATCGATGAGAAATTAAAACCAAAGTCCTTCGACATGACCCTAATTGGGGCAGTTATTGGTGCACATGTTGGACCAGGAACAATAGCTATATTCTTTACTGATAAAGACTATAACAACTAAATGTTATAGTAAAGTAGAGGCATCTTTCATTCTGAAAGAAGCCTCTTTTTATTTTTTCGAAACTAGTATTCTAGTAATAAAATAAGAGACTATCTTCAAAGGTTTCCCTTTTAGATAGTCTCTTAAGAATTAATTAGTTTTTAACTGGGTTTTCAGATACTAACTCAATTTCATGTAATTCAGTTGGTTCTGAATAGTCTATGCTATAGTTCTTCACACGTTTGTTAACTGGAACGATCTCATAACGGAATTGCATTGGGATCGTTGTAGCCACTTCTTCGATATGCTCTTGGAATGCTTTGAATTGCTCTGCACGCCATTCAGCATCGAATGCTTGTGGTGAGTCGATACCAACTACATAACCTTCTAACTCTTCAGAAGTGTAACGGCTGAAGTTGTATTGGTCAGCAGAACCGTATAATCCTGCTGGAGATGGGTTAGTACCAGTACCCCATGCACCCATGAAGATATCGATTTCTGGATCGTCAGCTTGAACTTTGTCATAGAATGAGTTGAACTCGATTAAACGACCAGTAGCTAAAGTTACGTTTAAGCCAACATCTTTCCAGTTTTGTAGGTAGTAAGAAATAATATCTTCTTGTGTAGCGTCACCAGACATTGCAGCAAGTTTGATTTCTAATTTTTGACCATTTGGATCTTCACGTAAACCATCACCATCAACATCTTTATATCCAGCTTCGTCTAAGATAGAGATAGCTTTTTCTGGATCGAATGTGTAACCTTTTAAGTCAGCATTGTAGAATGATTCAAATACTGGTGGAATTAAAGAGTTAGCACGTTCACGTAAACCGTTATAGTAGATTTCAGATACCGATTCGATATCTAAAGCATAACCCATAGCTTGACGTAATTTAACGTCACCCATTTTTGAGTTTTCAAAATCAGTAACGTTTAAACCTTTTTCTGTGTCGAATTTACCAACTTTGAATCCTAAGTAAGAGTAATAAAGCTCTGGACGTCCAAGAATTGTAATATTTTGATACTCTTCAATTTCTGGCATTTTTGTTGCGTTGAATGAGAATGCTAAATCATATTCTCCAGATCCAAGTGCAACTGAGATTGAGCTTGATGGTACAACTTGAACGATTACGCCATCAAGTTTTGGTTCACCTTTCCAGTAATGTTCGTTTTTCACGAATTGTACAGATTCACCTGGAACGATTTTATCGAATTTAAATGCACCTAAAGTAACAGGGTTTTTACGAACAGCGTCGTTCTCAACTAATTCAGCAACTGGAATGTCACCAATTTGATGAGATGGAGCTGCATAAGTCCATAGACCATCTCCACCATAGAAGATCGATGGTGAAATTGTTTTTAAGCTAATTTCTAAAGTAGTTTCATCAATTTTCTTTAAACCTGAAATTGTATCAGCTGTACCTGCATTATACTCTTCAGCACCAACGATGTTTTTGAAAGAAGTATCATAACGTACACCTGTGTAATCTTTATGACCAATAATTAAGTATGGAAGCATTACGTCTTCAATAGTTAATGGAGTACCATCAGACCATTTAACGCCTTCACGGATTTTTACAGTAACTTTGCTGTTTTCTTGGTCTACTGTTAATGAAGCAATACCTTCATCAGTAATCATGAAGTTTCCATCAACTTCGAATAAAGAGTTAGAAGCAAAACTCATAATATCAGCATCATAAGCATCTTCGTATAACTCAGCTAAGAAAATACCAGCGAATGGCTCATCCTTAACCATAGCTACTTTAAGCATACCGCCATCAATAGCTTCTCCATCATGTGTTACAGCAAGATCGAATAATGAATCAGAAGATGTATCCGTTTCTTCTGTTTCTGTACCTGTTTCAGTAGTTCCTTCTGATTCAGAAGGGTTTTCACTGTCTTCAGGCTTTTCTGTTGTATTACCGCCACCACTACAAGCAGCTAACGCTAATACTAGAGCGAATAATAACGCTAATAAAGACCAACGTTGTTTCTTCATTGTAATCCTCCTTATGTGTATATTCGTCGGGTCTGTACCTAAATTCCCAACTATATCTAAACATATTTATCCTAAGGATAAATATGATGGTACCAAATACCTTATTTCTTTTTACCAATTACCCTAATCGTTGTTTTGCATCTGCTGCACGTCTGAAAGCCTGACCTACATAGTTGATCGCTAACATCATGATTAAGATAAACAATGCTGCCGGTAACCAACACCACCAATATTTTTGTAAAACTATTGGATTATTTGCATATGCAACTAAATTACCTAATGATGGAACATCCGGTGGAAGTCCGAATCCTAAATAAGATAATCCAGTTTCAATACCAACATTACCTGCAAAATTTAATGTTGTTTCTACAATTAAAATGGAACTAATATTCGGCATAATCTCTCGGAATATGATGATAAAGTCATTTGTACCTAGAGTTTTGGACGCATTTACATAATCTCGTCTACTCTCACTAAGAGCCTTCGATCGAACTAACCTTGTAATACCCATCCAACCAAATAAACTTATAATTAATATTAGATGCCATTGCGTATATTTAGGAATTATCGTAACAAATACAATAATTAACATTAATTGTGGAATTGTTATGAAGAAATCGATAATTCGCATGATTACATTGTCTATCCAACCACCGAAGTAACCACAGATTAAACCAACCACAATACCGAATATTCCAGTAATAAGTGTGATGGCAATCGCAATTTCAAGTGAGTTTTTAGCTCCAATTACTAATTGACCAAAGATATCACGTCCACCTTGGTCAGCCCCAAGAAAGAATTTCTCCCCTGGCTCTGCAAATTTATCTCTTAGACTTACTCGCATTAACGAAGTTTCGTCAATAACAAGGTAAGCCATGATAAATACGTAAGAAATAACTAGGACAATCCCAATTAAAGAGACTAATGCTAATTTATCTTTTACAAACTCTCTAAAAATTACTTGAAAACCTGTTGGTGGAGAACTGACAACTTTATCTTTTTCATTCGTTACACTTACCATAAATTCTCCCTCCTTAACTCCTAAAGTGTCTATTCAATTCTTATCCGTGGGTCAACAATACTCATAATAATATCGGATAAGAGACTACCTAATAGTGTTAAGAAGCCGAATAGCATAACGAGCGCTGTAATGACACTATAATCTCGTGAAAGTACTGAATTTATAAATAATTGACCCATTCCAGGATATCCGAAGATTGTTTCGATAAAGATTGAACCACCAAGTAATCCAGTAATTGTGAAACCTAAAAATGCTGCTATAGGAAGTAAAGAGTTTCTGAAAATATGTTTAGAGTACACTTTTCTCATCGGAATACCTTTACTTCTTGCTGTTCGAACATAATCCAATGATTTTGCATCAATGATTTCAGAACGTAAATATTGAATTACACCCGTAGTACCTAATATTGCAAAAGTGAAAGCAGGTAAGATTAAGTGATAAAACTTATCCCAATACCAAGCTAATGTACCTGGTTCAACTCCAACGTCTACACTTCCCACTGTTGGGAACCATTGTAACGTATAGCCAAATAGATATAGGAATAATAGACCTAATACGAAAGTAGGGATCGCATATGAAACAAAACTATAAAATACGATTGATTTATCTAGTTTAGAGTCATTAAAACGACCAGCTAAAATCCCTAATGGAATAGCGATAGCATAAAGTAAAATTACACTTACTAAAGAAAGCCATAGTGTATTTAGGGCTTTTTCACCAATTAAATCTCCAACATCTCGTTGGAAAGTATAACTTTTACCTAAATCACCTTGTACCAAATTAGCTATCCAGCGAGCATACTGTTCGTACCAAGGGTCATTTAACCCTGCTTTTTCACGTAATTCTTCTAAGCGAAGTGGATCTGTTTCAGGAGTGATTAAACCTGAGAAAGGGTCACCCGGCATAAATTTCGCTAATATGAACACGATTAAACTTAAAACAAATAATTGTGGAATCATGATTAATACACGTCTTAATATTGTTTTCCACATTTTAGATGACCTCCTTACTTGTCGGAGATGCTGCTACGAAGTGTGAATTTGAAATTGGTACTAAATCAAACACACGTCCTTTTTCATCAAAGGATTTGTTATGTTCTTTTTGATAATGTGTTTCTACATTTAATCGTTCACGTTTACGTTCTTCTCTTCCATTTGGAGATACTTCAGGAATAGCTGATAGTAAACGTTTTGTATAAATGTGTTGAGGATTTCCGAAAATTTCCCCAGTTGAACCAGTTTCAACGAAACGTCCTTTATACATAATTGAAATATGATCGCACATATGTTTAACAACACCCAAATCGTGGGAAATAAATAAATATGTTAGTCCATATTCGTTTTGAATGTCTTTCATAAAGTTTAATACTTGTGCTTGTACGGAAAGGTCAAGTGCAGAAACAGGCTCATCCGCAATAATAATCTTTGGATTCGTTGCAATAGCTCTTGCAATCCCTAAACGTTGTTTTTGTCCACCTGAGAATTCATGTGGATATTTTAATCTAGAATCCTCTGGCATCCCAACGATCGCCAGAAGTTCGTTAATTCTTCTTCTTTCTTCTTGCGGTGATAATTTTAAGAAATTGCGAATTGGCTCAGCTAAAATATCTTGAACTCGTTTTCTAGGATTCATCGAAGAATGTGAATCTTGGAAAATCATTTGGATATCTCGATTATAAGCAGACTTTCTATCACGGCGCTTATTTGTTACATCTTCGCCTTCATAGATGATTTTTCCAGATGTAATTTTTTCAAGTCCGATAATTGACTTACCAGTTGTAGACTTCCCACAACCAGATTCACCAACAAGTCCGTATGCTTTACCTTTTTCGAACTCCATTGTAACTCCATCAACAGCATGAACATGGTCTATTACTCTATTAAAAAATCCACCACGTACTGGATAATGCACTTTTAAGTTATTAATCTGCATAAACATGATGGCTACCCCCTATATCGCTCTTGAAGTGGAAATGTTTCCAACAAGTACATCTTACAAAGTGACCTGGTGAAACCTCGTGTAAAGTAGGGTTATCCTCGTGTGCTTCCTCAGGAATCCAAGAAATTCGTGAAGAAAAACGACAACCTTCACGTGGAAGATTAATTAATGAAGGAACAATACCTTCAATTACATTTAATCTAGCATTCTCTTTATTCATTTGTGGTATTGAATTAAATAACGATCTTGTGTATGGATGTTTTGGATTATTGAATAATTCTTCTACTGGCGCTTCTTCAATAATTTCACCTGCATACATTACTGCTACCCGATCAGCTACCTCAGCAACAACACCTAAATCGTGAGTAATTAAGATAATTCCAGCACCAGTTTCATTTTGCAAATCGATTAATAAGTCTAAAATTTGTGCTTGTATCGTTACATCTAATGCAGTTGTTGGTTCATCTGCAATGATAATTTGTGGCTTACAAGAAATAGCGATTGCTATAATTACCCTTTGACGCATCCCACCAGATAATTGGTGTGGGAATTGTCTAGCAACGCGTTCAGGATTACGAATACCTACTTGGTTTAATAGTTCAATTACACGTTCTCTTCTTTGTTCTTTCGTTAAATCAGTATGATAGATTAAACTTTCCTCGATCTGATCCCCAATTCTCATTAATGGATTTAATGCAGATAATGGGTCCTGGAAAATCATACTAATATCTAAACCACGAATTTCATTTAGCTCGTCCTCAGTCATACTAGCTAAATTTTTATTTTTATATAGGATTTCCCCCTGAATTCGTGTTTTGTTTCGATCTAGCAAACCTATTACAGATGTTGCTAACGTACTTTTTCCACAACCAGACTCACCTACGATTGCGAGAATTTCGTTCTTACGAAGCGATAAAGATACGCCATCAACTGCATCAAAATATGTATCTTTTATACGGAACCCTGTATGTAAATCTCTAATTCTCAACAGCTCATCAGTTGTCTTCAAAAATTACTCCTCCTCCCAAAACTATTTTTTTAAATTTTACAAATGTTATAAATTTATAGAAATTATATTCATTAGATTTATATCTTGTCAACGTAAATTACGAGAATTTTTAAAATCTTCCCTCATTCGACAAAATTCGATACAAAAATAACTATAATTTAACAAATATATGATCGTTTTTTATTATATGTAACATAATAGAATCTTATTATATAGTTAAGAAAGGCCTATGATTAAGCACTTTATCAATTTATCACTCTAATGAAGTAAAGTATAAATTTACTAAAATAAAAAGAGCGAATAAATGAGTTTTAAACCCATTTATTCGCTCTTTTGAACTAGTGTTTATATGGAATTATTAGCGTTTTTCTTACGTTTGGACTTCTTCATGATCACAATGATAAACGCGATAAAGATGATATAAACAACACCTAAAGCTATCATATAAGCAACATTAATACCTCTTTCGTCAATTACTTGATAGATTTCGACAATCTCGCGGTCGAGAACAATAGGATATATACCTTCATCATTTACTCTCACGACTTCGGTTTCTAGCATAGCTTGGAGTTCTTTTCCTTCTCCAACCATATCTGGTGAAATATCAATGCGTTGTGTTTGTCCGGTGTTATTAATAACTACAATCCATTTTTCATCTTCAGAAGAACGCATGAATGTTAATAGTCCGTTTTCATTTTTGATTAATTGGAAATCTCCACTACGTAATGTATCAGAACTGTTTCTAAGTGTTTGAATATTTTTAATAAAATCGACTAATTCAGTATCTGTTTTAAAGTTATAAATCTGATGAGATTCCGGGCCAACCGCACCATTCATCGCGATTTCTGTACCATATTGCATTACAGGAAGACCTGGTAATAGTAATGTTGAAGCCAACGCCATTTTTGCACGAGTCGGTGGGTGTGCTTCTACATCCATTACAAAGCGATCACTATTGATATGATCAAACATTAATTGAGTTGGTTTACCTTCCCCACTCATATATGCTTCCAGGTTTTTTAGTTGTAACGATGAATCTTGGTCTACATTTTTATAGATTGAACGATATATTTGATACGTATCATCGAAATAAGAAGCATCGAAGTTTGCATCACTTTCACCGTTAGAAATGACATAAGTTGTATCATCTACTTCTTTAATCGCCTCGATTATTTCATCTAGAAATTCTGTACTAGCACCTTCTATATTTGTTAAACGTACTCCACCAACATCGTAAGTGGAAACAAATTGAGCGATTTCTTCAATTAATGCTTGTTGTACTTCTTCATTCGCCAAATCCCAACGCACTTGTCCATTGGAAATTTCTAGAATCCAATTAGCTTTTGTAGAATCCTTAACCCATTCATGATTTTCACTAACATTCGATAGTGGGAAATCAATCATCGTTTTCATTTTATTATTTTTTAAAGTGTTTACCAAAGAAACAAATTCTTCCTCTGTTCCAAAGTGTTGATCAAAGCCATTGTATGATGTTACAAGTGACCCATCATATTTTTCAGTTGGGAATATAGAACCTAGTGAAATAATGGTAAAGCCCATTTTTGTAATTTGAGAGAGTTGTTTCGTAATACCTACAAAGTCTCCACCAGTAAATTTAGTAGGGTCTTGTGAATTGGCATCAAAGTCATTTGCACTTGTGCCATTAAAGTAACGATCGACTAATACATCATATATACTTTCATCTGCGATTGTGCTTACCTCTTTAGCACTAACCATTGGTATAACAGTTAATATAGTTGCTAGTACAGTAGCTGCAATCGTACTAATCCATTTAGTAAATTTCAAGATATCCATCTCCTATCAATTACTGCACGCTCTTTTACATAAATTTCCCCAACTGATTTCATACATAAAAGAACAATGACAGTCGCCACACATTTTCACATTGTTCATAGAAGGTAACACACTTAAGTAGTGCAATTTTATAAAGTACCCGTTCTTACAATGTTAAATCCATCGTCATTTTACCAAACAAAACAGATAGAGTGCTATTATTTCCAAATAAATTGGTTATTAACTAAAGAATTTGCGACAAAAAAGTGACAAATAGTTCAATTGGTAATCAAAAAATAAAAAAGAGCTATGTAGAGAATTGAATTTTCTACACAGCTCTAAATTAATTAGAATAAATCAAAGCCCATTTGTAACTTTAGACCATAGAATAATGTTGCAAATAGGATGATTGCAAATAGTGCCCAGAACAATCCAGCTGGTTTGTTCTTTTTTTGTCGAACTAAGATCATTTCCATCATACCAATTAATAAAATTCCTAATAAGAATTTAATATCATACTCGTAATTTACACGCCATTGGAAGAATAAGGCTCCACCAGATACTAGTACTAAAATATAAAATAATCTTAATACCATATGTACTGCTTTAGATTTCGTAATTCCAGTTGCAGCAATGAAAAATAAAATTAATGCGATTACCCAAGTTGTGATGTGTAAATGTGTTGAATCAGTTAAAAAACCCATTCTTTTCCCACCTTTTCTATCATATCATTTCATATCCTACCAGACTCAATGTGGATATTTCAAATATAATAGTTTATCAATAGATTATTCATTATTCAAATCGGTTAACTAATGTTCCGATTCCTTCAATTGAAATTTTCACTTCATCTCCAGCTTTTAAGAATGTAGGTGGTTTCATACCTTTTCCTACTCCAGCTGGTGTTCCTGTTAAAATGACATCCCCAGGTTCTAAAGTTACATATTGAGATAAAATTGAAACTAAATCTTCTACTTGGAACATCATATCTTTCGTTGATCCGTTTTGACGTATTTCCCCATTTACTTTTGTTACTACCGTTAAGTTTTGTGGGTTTGGTATTTCATCTTTTGATACAAGGTATGGACCCATTGGACAAGATCCATCTAATGTTTTGCCTAAGAAAAACTGAATATGACGTTCTTGAAGGTCACGGGCTGTAATGTCATTGGCAATTGTATAGCCAAATACATAATCAAAAACTTGGTTCTTAGGAATGTTTTTACCTGTCTTACCAATCACTACAGCTAACTCACCTTCATAATCTAGTGCCTCAGTTTTATCCGCATGGATTGGTAAAGTTTGTCCATCAGCAGCAATTGTATTTGGAGCTTTTGTGAAGACAACTAAATTTTTTGGTGCTTCTTTTGCACCCATTTCTTTTGCATGTTCATTGTAATTTTTACCGATACAAATAATATTTTTTGGCGTTCTTGGAATTGGTGAAAGCCATTCTATACTTGAAAAATCATATTTGTAGTCATTTACTGAATCTGATTGTTTCGCAGCCTCAACTAGTTTTCGAATTTGTTCTACGAAATCAAAACCTAATGCAATGCCACCAATAATATCTGTTGGGAATGTAGGTAATACTTTAAGTTCTTGTTGAATTTTTAAAACATCCCACACAGCATCTTCTTTCTTAACTTTCGGTCCAAATTTTACTTCACCATTTAACTTAAAAGATAAAATCTTCATTTCAATGAGCGCCCCTTCTTATTGATTCCGCATGATGAAAGATTGGTAAGTTGCTATTCTACAATATTATTCATCTTCCAATATACGAATAAGTAAAATGATTTGTTGATGAAACTTCACAACAAAATGATTTGATTCCATCATACATAACCTTTTTCATTTTGCCTACACTTCTTACAATGTTTTTTTTCCGTATATTAATCTTTTAACCATTGCTTCCAGAGGTCCTTGTTTAAACTTCATAAACCAAATAAGAGCAAATATCAATTGAACGATAAAAATGACAATCGCAATTAATACACTCATTTGTACATTAATTTGACCATATAAACCAAATCCAAAATCATAAAAAATAATCGTACAAATGATCGACTGCATGATATAGATTGTTAATGACATACGTCCCGCGAGACTTATCGGATGTAAAATTTTCGTCATCAATGGAATCATGCAAATAGAAACAATAAGTGCCATGTATCCTAAAGAAAGAATCGGGCCACCAATATAGACTTTTAAATACTCCAATAAATAAGTTCTTTCATATAAAAATGGCGCACTTTTAATAAATAATCCTACACCAATTCCTATTGCAGCAATAATTAACCATAACACTTTTAATTCTTTTGCACGTTCAATTAGACGCCATTTAGCAAAAGCAGCCCCTATTAACATATAAGGTAAAATTGTAAACAATGCTGATATCCACATAGCAGGACCCATCTGAATCGATAAGTCATTTAGTCTTTGGCTAAATGACTCTGCCCAACTCCCGATACCATATGCTGTAATTGCACTCTCAACCATAACAATATCAACAGCCATTGCTTCTACCTCAGTATTTGCTATTCCTGTCATAATGTAAGCTGAGATAAATAAGACATGCATTAAGCCGTAAATAATAAGCCCACTGGTAAGGATTTTTTTCGGATTAAGACGAATAAATAATATTAGGAACAAACCACAAAAGGCATACATTGCCAAAATATCGCCCCACCAAATAAAAATCGCATGAAACATTCCTAAAACAAACAAAATAATAAGTCGTTTTCTTGCAAATGTATAAAATGGCGCACCAGTGTTTTGTGCCTTTAAGTATTGCATTGCCATACCATATCCAAATAATATTGAAAATAATGGATAAAAACTACTTTGTACATAAATATCTAATGTTTGATGCCAGATAATATCTATCGCATCTGAAAACCAATTTTGCAAATCAATATGTGGCATTGGTAAATAGAAGGCAAACATATTAACTAGTAAAATACCAAATAAACTAAATCCTCTAATCACATCAAGTGAATCGATTCGTTCATTTAGTGTTGTTGGTTGAAATTCCACAATTCGATTCCTTTCTAACAAAAGTATTTACCTAGATTGACGATTATGATGTCGTCTTTAAATTGAAAAATGGAGAGGATGAAGATTGAAAATTACATGCCTTTCATCCTCTCACAAATATTTTTAAAGTTGAATTTCTTTTTGTGCATTATATAAATAGATGATTTTTTCATCTACTGCTACACCTAAGACAGCTTCAACAGCTTCACTATATATTCGAAGTTGTACACCATAACGTTCAGTCATTTCTTTCGTAAGTGCAGGTTCTTCTTTAAAATGTGGGTGTATTGTATCTGTTTTATAATCTAGTAAAATCCACTTGTCTTCCTCATCAAGAATTAAACAGTCAATAATCCCCTGGATAATTTGACGATCGCCATCTTGATCTTTTCTACTTAATGTAAATGGCAATTCACGATAGATTTTTTTAGCATTGATAAATCTTTTACCAATTGAAGAATCGAAAAATTGCATTACTTTCTCAAGATCAACCACTTTCATTTCTTCAACAGTCAACAATTGACGTTCAACAAGTTTTTGTAAATATTCTTCGATTTCTTCAGTGGATTTGAAACCTTGTTTAGGTGCATGTTGCATAACCGTATGAATGGCTGTACCAATTTCAGTTCGAGACAATCCTTTTTGTTGAAGGAACATTGGACGTTTTGCTACTGAGGAAAATTGACGTTGTTCTGTCAGTTCGAACTCATCTTGCTCTTCTAATCTTAGTAGGTTTTCAATCCTTTTGATCTCAGAAACACTTGTTTTTGATTTTTTCGTTATGGAATGTTCAAATGGATACTTTGTTGTAAATCTTTTATTTATTTCTTCATAAAGTGTTTCGTCTAATCGTTGAATTGATTGATCACTATGTTGTTCTTCTTGACTCAAGAAGGAACTATTCATAAATTCTTCATTGGAAATCGCTGAAATTTTCCATAAAGATGGGTGTTTTAAAGGTGTATAAGCATTTTCATAAAATGAAGTAAAACACTCATGTCTTGCAATTGCCGGTCCAATCCAATCTAAATAATTCTTTGCCCGAGCTCGAACATACTCTGGTATCATCTCACCTTGAGCGTGTCCAGCTTCACACCATTTTGCTGACGTTTTCTCAAAATCCTTCACAGACCCAACTAAAATAAGACGCTCTTTGGCACGCGTCATAGCAACGTAAAGAATACGCATTTCTTCAGCCTTCATCTCAAGAATTTTCTTTTCCTTCAACGCGATAAATGGTAAGGATGTGTACATTATTCGATTCTCTGGATCAATCGCCTTCACTGCAAAACCATACTGTTGGTCGAATAAATAAGAGTTTGAAAAGTCCATTTGGTTAAATGAACGTCCTAATCCTGCCACAAAAACTACCGGATATTCTAACCCTTTTGAAGAGTGAATTGTAACTAAACGAACCACATCATCTTTTTCACCTATTGATTTGGCAACTCCTAGATCATCCCCTCTTGATTTCATCCGATTGATAAAACGTAAGAATCGGAATAAACCTCGGAAGGATGTTTTTTCATACATGAGTGCACGGTCATGTAACGTTCTTAAATTTGCTTGGCGTTGTTTCCCATTCGCCATGGCACCGACCATTTCATAATAATTCGTGTCACTATAAATCTTCCAAATTAAATCCGATAGAGAACCTCTACGTGCCATGTCTCTCCAAACTTCTAAATTTTGAAGAAATCTGTGAAGTTTTTCTGCTGTATTTGAAGAAATTCCTGAACGTTCTTCATCAACAAATATTTTCACAGCTTCATAGAAAGGCACATTTTTCTTCGCTAAACGGATTAATGCAAGTTCATTTTCAGTTAAACCAACAAATGGCGAACGTAATACGGAAGCCAATGGAATATCTTGATACGGATTATCTACTACCGTTAAGACGTTTAACATTACCATCACTTCTAATGCCTCAAAGTATCCTTTTGAAGACTCTGCATATAATGGTATACCTGCTGCCTTAAATTCCTCCACTAAATCATTAGACCAATTCATAGAACGCATTAGAATAACAATATCACTGTAGCGTAATGGACGAACTCTTTTTTCAGGATCTTTTTCTTTCGCATTGTAAACAGTTGTTCCATTAGCCATCATTTCTTTAATTCTTTTTATGATAAATCTTGCTTCTTGTTGTGATTTAGCGATTTCTTCCTCATTTAACACATCTACATTTTGAAGTTCTTCATCGAGTTCATCTTCAGTTGTCTCTTCTTCCTGTTTCTCATATAAAATGGCAAGTTCAACTGGTGATTCCACTTCATCATATGGTGCACTTGGTTTTAGACCTGCTTTTTCGTCATAATCAATTTCTCCAACAGTTTTGCCCATAATTTGCTCAAACACATAGTTTGTTGCATGAAGAACTTCCTTACGGCTTCGGAAGTTAGCGTTTAGATCAATTTTTAATCCTGATGAAACAGGTTCTTCTTCAAAGTTTAGATATTTGTTTAAAAATAACATAGGTTCCGCTAGACGGAATCGATATATGGATTGTTTGACGTCTCCTACCATAAACAAGTTTCCATCTAACTCTTTCCCAGACTTCACTAACTGCAAAATGGTTTCTTGTAGCATATTTGTATCTTGATATTCATCTACAAGAACTTCTTTAAATTTCTCTTGAAACTCTTTTGCCACATCTGAAGGTTGAAGATTTCCGTCCACGTTTACCGATAAAATTTCTAAAGCATAGTGCTCTAAATCTGAGAAATCTAATAGTCCACGTTCCAACTTAGCAGCCTTAAATTTTCGTCCATAGTTTTCCGTTAGTTCAACTAAAGTTTCAATCATTGGTGCCATTAAGCGAATTTCCTCAAGTAATCTTGAAGGAGTACGTGTGAAAAAATCTTCTTTTATTTTCGTAACAACTTTTTTGGCTTGATCTCTTTTTTTCTTAGCTAATTCTTTTAAATCAGGATCGCCATCTTGTTTCTTACGTGATAGAGTTTCCCATTTTAAATTTGTGAAATAATCATAGATTTCCTGCCATGTTCCATTCTCTAATCTACGGAATGCTTCATGTAATAACATAAAATCGAACTCGGCTGTTTCACCATAAGGAGCCGGTCCATCAGGTCTTAATGCAAGTTGACGTACCTCTTCAACATAGGAATAGGCTTCTTGTAAACTGAATCGAATTGCATTTTTCACGTGTGTTATATATGGTAAATCATCAATGGTTACATCCTCCTGTAATTTGTACTGTTCTGGTAAAGAGTGTAACCATTCGTTGGGCTTTGGATGAACAAGGGATGTTTGATACAGTTTATCGATCAAAGTTTCAATTGCTGAATCATCACGATCCGATGTAAAACTATCAACTAATCGATAAATAGCATTTACTTTTGATTCGTCTTTGTTGTCGTACGCCTCTTCTAACACTTGTGCTAATACATCATCTTTTAATAAGGAAGATTCTCCCTCATTAGCAATTCTAAATCCTGGATCAATCTCTAATAAATATGCATATTGACGAACAATTGATAAACAGAATGAATGCAAAGTAGAAATTTGCGCTTTATTAACTAAACTTAGTTGTCGTCTTAAGTGCTGGTCATTTGGGTCCTTTGCTATTTCTTTTTCTAATGCTTCTGCCATACGATGACGCATTTCAGCTGCAGATGCATTAGTAAAAGTAACTACTAGTAATTCATCTACGTCAATTGGATTTTCTTTATCGATTACTTTTTCAATCATTCGGTTGATTAAAACAGCTGTTTTTCCCGAACCGGCTGCAGCTGAGACGAGTGTGTCTTGACCAGTTGCCCAGATTGCTTTCCACTGCTCATCTGTCCATGTGACATCTGGACCTTTAGTTGGTATTGGACGCATCGTTATTCAACTCCTTACTAATTTTGGTTACAATAGCATCGGATTGCTCTGCTTGCAGTTGATGATACTTCTGAACATTATCAGATACATCGAATTGGCAAACAGCTTTATATGAACAAAAATCACAAGCGGTTTTATTTTTTAATTTATAAGGACGAATGCTCGTTTCCCCATTTAGAATTCCATTCCCCGCTTCTTGATGCTTTTTCTCTACATATTGTTGTAGATTTTGCATGTCAAAAGGTTGAACAACACGCGAGTTTCTTTGATATACTGTTCCATCTTTTTTGAATTGAACTGGGATAATCTTTGATTTGCCAGAGACTTCTAGCTCTTCATCCATTAATATTAATGCATTTAGATCTTCTGCTAGTAACCCTTTCATTCGATATTGTTTTAAACGTTCTATTTCAAGTGTTGACTCGTCCAACTCTTCATCTAGTTTTAATAGTGGATTGTGTACATGAACGTATAGCACTCCTGCAGGCTCTGCCTCCCCTTTAATCCAATGGTTGGCATTCTGCACAGCAACATTTAAATAGGTTAATAATTGTAGAGATAACCCGTGGTAAACTTCATTTAAATCTAAATCACGACTTGATGATTTATAATCCACTACACGTAAGTATGCTTTGTTATCAATTTCTACACTGTCTATTCGGTCAATACGACCTCGTAAACGCATTTTTCTTCCACCATTTAAATCAAACTCAAGTGGAGGCAGCATTTCTTTACCTGGTCCAAAAGATGCTTCAATCGCAATTGGTTTGAAATGTGAATTCTTAGCTTGATTCGATAAAGCAATCATCGTTTTCTCAACAATGCGGATTAATTTATGTTGAATATATCGGTACCGCGCACTACTTAGTAATATTTGATGAGAGAAAACAGGTACAATATATTCAACTGCTTGTCTTGCTAACTCGGCACATTGTTCACGCGATAGCTTGTTCCAAGAGATTTGGCGTTTATCTGTTTCAATAGAAATCCATTTTAATGCCTCATGGAATAAATCCCCCATTGCAAAAGTTTCAAGTTTGTATTCAACACGTTCCTCCAACCCTAATCCGTATGTAGAAAAGTGAGCAAAAGGACAACTATAAAACTTTTCAATTCGAGAGACACTTGAATTTAATTCCTTACCATATAACTCGTCAGTGATTTCTTGAGTTAACTTCTCTGCTTCATTTTTCTTTTCTAATGGTCGCATTACCGTTTCTAAAACTGACTTCCATTGTGCACTTTCCTCATAAAATCTTTTTAAAGCAACCCACTCAGGTGCTAAGTTTTGTGAGTATTGTGCTTGTCTTAGTTGCATCATTAAAAATGCTAACGAAGTACGTGGATGTCTTATATAAGAAAGTACATTGTTTTGGTCTAATTCTTCTATAGGATCAATTAAAATTCGTTTATGTGGTAACGTTCTTTGACCATTTACTTCGAACAATTTATGCAGTCGATTAATATAAAGGGATGGTAATAGGGATTTACTTTCCTCATCTGCACTTGAATACGTAACATAAAGTCGATCAGTTGGTGATGAAAATGCACGATAAATAAGAAAAGCCTCTTGTAATAGTCGGTGCTTTGAAGTTGGAGAAAGTTCCGTATCAACAGCAGCAAACCATCCACGATCCACATCTGTAATTAACCCTTCATAATCCATTCTCATTGGGTAAACACCATCATTTACACCAATAACAAATACGACTTTCATATTATCATAGCGAGAGAATTCTACTGTTCCAACTTTCACTTCATCAACAGCTGGAGGAATACTTGAGAATTCTAGAGTATCGTAACCTTCATCTAATATGTTGGCTGCTTCTTCAATCGTCATTTTTTGATCACCAAACATAATGACAAATTGATCTAGAACATTGACCCATCTGTTCCATGCTTGGTCATGTTCATTCGCTTCCATTAGTTGATGATTTTCTAGTTCGGCATCTTTTAACGTTTGTAGTTTTTCATAAACTTGTAAATCTTCTATGCATTGGTAAAGAGCCATTGCAATATCTTTACCTGTTTCTGCTTCCTTCAAATTGTTTGCCAAGCTTAAAAGTGGTTCGCGAATTAGGTCCTTCATTTCATCAATGATTTGTTGAACTTCTAATTCTTCATCGGTTTGACGTTTTGTGAAAAACTCTAAACCTCTATATTTTTTATAAAGAAAACGAGAGTCTTCAAACCAACGATAACCATAAATACCTTGTGCAATAACGAAGTTTTCGAAGCGATCTGCCTTTTCTCGCATTTCACTTAATTTACTTTTTAACGGGAAAAACAAATCCGTTTTCACACTTCGAAATACTGGTTCGTATTGCCAATTTGATGTTACTACTTCAAGAATTGACCTGCTGAATTCAATTAACGGATGGTGAAGCATCGGCTTTTTCTCATTTGTGAAAACAGGGATATCATATTGTGAAAAAGTTGTTAAAATTAGTGGGTCATATATATCTGCTTGCCGATACATAATCCCTATATCGTTATATCGAATATTTTCCTCTTTCACCAATCGACATATTTCCCGGGCAATGGCTTGAACCTCAGCGCGACGGTTTGCTCCCTCAAAAACTTGAACAAATCCCTGTGCTTGTCTAGCTTTCCAAATAGGTTCATGGAAGTTTGCTTCTATATGTTTTAAATCTAGATTGTTAAATCGGTAACTACCAAATAAATGTTCTCGAGGTTCCACTTCTACTTTTAGATTGTTTGCCTCTTCCATCAACTTATCGTACATTACCGCACCACGGTAAAATAATGCTTGCTCATCATCTTTGTCATCTTCATCTTCAAAAGGAAGAACAACCGTAACACGCTCGGCGTAAGTTAATAACTGTTTTACTATTTCAAACTCTCTTACAGTAAATTGCGTAAACCCATCAATATAGATATGAGCTTTTTTAATCTGTTCAGAGTTTTTAATTTGCTCTAACAATACTGGGTAATATGCTTCCCCATCTACATAAGTGTCGCCTAGTTCATTCTCTAATTCTTCTAAAATAATCTGTAAATCTTTTGTTTTAGAAATTAAAGTATGAGGTGCTTGTTTCGCTTCTAATTGCTCAATCACTTCATTTAATGTTTCACTTTGAATATTGTATTGTCCAAATTCTTTAATTAATTTTTCGATTTCTTCAGTAAATCCTCTTTTATCAGCAGCCTGACGGAATAAAGAGAACTTATCTTTATTTTCCATAAGTAATCGGCGGATTAACATTCTATATCCGATCTTATCGATTTTATCTTTTGCAATTCCACCTGTTTCCTGTAATACATACCATGCTAGTCGTTTAAATGTCATAACTTGGGCACGCATTATGCCTTGTATATCAAATTTGTTTGTTAAATCGTATTCAGTTGAAAAGGACATTTGGTCTGGAACAATGACGTAAATAGGTGAACCTAAGGGCTCTTTTTTAAGCTCATTCACAATTTCTTTATGAATTAAACTTGATTTTCCTGAACCAGCTCGTCCACTAATGACTCTTAAAGACATTTCCTTTCCTCCTTCTATTGAAGTGATCTATATGAACATCTTTTTTCTGCTGTTATTTTTACGATACTATTTTAACATGTACTATTCTTTTTGTTATGTAAACGAAAAAGCGATTTACATAACAACTTATTGTAAACCGCTTGGTGGAATGAAACAAATATTTTATTTCTTAATTTTTTCGTGGGAAGATTCTCTTATATCTTGCTCAACTCGGTTATTTAATCGTTTTTCAACTGCTTTACTAATAATCCATAGTAATAGAATCGCAATAGCTACAAATACTAGTTTAATTGGATGTGTAAAATAAGATCCCAAATCATATCCAAGTACACTAATACTTAATACCATGACAAACTTACCAGCTAATAAGACAAATAAATAATATTTCTTTTTTATATGTGAAAGACCAGCCACGATATTTACCAAGACAGAAGGTGTAAATGGAAAACATAATAGGATAAATAATGGGCTCAGGCCGCGCATATCCACGAATCTAATTAATTTTTGAACATTTTCCCTTTCAATAAAACGTTTTAACTTTGGATTTCTTCCAAACTTTCGAACAATTAAAAAGACAACGTAGGATCCTAAAACCGTTCCAATCCATGAAAGGAAAAAACCAAATATTAAACCATAAGAGCTAACATTTGCTACAACAATAACAACAAGGGGCAAAAAAGGTAATAATGCTTCTAGAAATGGAAGCAAAATTCCTATTAGCGGTCCAAGTGTACGATAGTGAGCAGCTAATGCTTGGATATTTTCTTCAGTAAACCATTCGCTCAACAAGTAACACCTCAATTTTTCAAATGATGTTTCATTCACGATTGTTTATTATCAACTTAAGAGAAACGATATTTTTATATAGTAGTATTTTTTTCTTCATTTTGTGAATGAACTATTTCCATTACCACATAAAGGAAACCAATGTTTTCCAATCTATTGTTTCACTTTATTAACAAATGTATACTAATTGATGTAATACAATTTTCGAAACATTTCATTTTATTATATCAATTTTTGCGTTCTGTTCATCAAATGAAATGCTTATTTCTTTTTACGAAATTGGTAAATTTTTTTACAATGTACCCCAACATTGGACGTGATATGTTGTATTATGGTTTCAAAGGGTACATTTATCTACTTATTAATAGATAAAACCAAATCGCTAAAAAGCATATGTACTATGTTAGAAAAGGAGAAGATTCAGTTGGTTTCTCAAACGGAATTTAAACAATCAGTAACTACGGATTCATTCTCACAAGGAATTAGAGATTGTATCCCTACATTACTTGGATACATAAGCATTGGGTTAGCCTTTGGTGTAATTGCCGTCACATCAAATGTATCAATATTAGAGATTTTTCTACTATCCGTATTGATTTACGCAGGATCTGCACAGTTTATCTTTGTAGGTTTATATGTAGCAGGTGCTCCAGTATCAGTCATTATCATTACAACATTTATTGTAAATTTACGTCATTTTTTAATGTCATTAACTGTAGCTCCTCATCTAACTAGATACTCCTCTTTACGTAATATTGGGTTTGGATCATTGTTAACAGATGAGACATTCGGGGTAGCTGTAACAAAGTTAATGAAAGAAAATCATCTAGGCGGCAGATGGATGGATGGTTTAAATATCACCGCCTATTTAACATGGATTGCTTCTTGTACGATTGGTGGGGTTTTGGGAAAGTGGATTCCAAATGCTGAAAGCTGGGGTCTTGATTTTGCACTTGTTGCCATGTTTGTTGCCTTACTCGTTCTGAATCTTGTAGATGTAGGAAAAACAAAGCTCATGCATTATTTAAAACTTATCGGCTGTGTTGCTATTTGTATGTACATCTTAATGTTTTTCCTACCAGGACATCTTGCGGTTCTTTTATCTACAGTCATCGTAGCTACGATTGGGGTGGTGACTGAGAAATGACGACAACTTTAGGTATGGTATTAATTATTCTTGGATGTGCAATTGTTACTTGGCTTCCACGAGTAATTCCGTTCATGCTGGTACGTAGCGTTCAGTTACCGGATGTTGTACTTAGATGGTTAAAGTATATTCCAGTTTGTATTTTAAGTGCACTCGTTATAGAATCACTTCTGGATGCTGAGAATGGATTTGTAACATTGGACTGGATTAATGTTGCAGCCTTTATTCCAACTGTTTTGGTTGCCATCTTTACAAAGAGTTTATCTCAAACAGTGGTTGCTGGTGTTGTCACAATGGCTATCGTAAGGTACTTTTTTTAAATATGAATCTATGAAATGGTATTACGAGCATAACAGATTTAATCTGTTATGTTTTTTTTGTTTAGGGGATTCTTGTGGGGGGCGGGGTGTTATGAG
The DNA here is from genome assembly GCF_049202975.1 of Ureibacillus sp. MALMAid1270. Lineage (NCBI taxonomy): Bacteria > Bacillati > Bacillota > Bacilli > Caryophanales > Caryophanaceae > Ureibacillus > Ureibacillus sp. MALMAid1270. The sequence continues at coordinate 35,765 of NZ_JBMIRP010000059.1, forward strand.
CGAGTTTTCTTGGGATTGAGCGACTTTTCACGGGGATTGAGCAACTTTTCGCGGGAATTGAGCGACTTTCCACGAGAATTGAGCGACTTTTCGCGGGGATTGAGCAACTTTCCGCGGGAATTGAGCAACTTCTCACGGGGATTGAGCGACTTTCCACGAGAATTGAGCGACTTCTCACGGGGATTGAGCGACTTTTCGCGGGAATTGAGCGACTTTTCGCGGGAATTGAGCGACTTTTCACGAGAATTGAGCGAGTTTTCACGGGATTGAGCGACTTTTCACGAGAATTGAGCAACTTTTCACGGGGATTGAGCGACTTTTCGCGGGGATTGAGCGACTTCTCGCGGGAATTGAGCGACTTTTCACGGGAATTGAGCAACTTCTCACGGGGATTGAGCGACTTTTCGCGGGAATTGAGCGACTTTTCACGAGAATTGAGCGACTTCTCACGAGGATTGAGCGACTTTTCACGGGCATTGAGCGACTTCTCACCGGGGATTGAGCGACTTTTCACGAGAATTGAACGACTTTTCACGGGGATTGAGCGACTTTTCGCGGGGATTGAGCGACTTTTCACGGGGATTGAGCGACTTTTCACGAGAATTGAGCAACTTTTCACGGGGATTGAGCGACTTTCCGCGGGGATTGAGCGACTTTTCACGGGGATTGAGCGACTTTTCACGGGGATTGAGCGACTTTTCACGGGGATTGAGCGACTTTCCCCGGGCATTTACCAACTCCCCTCACTTTATCAACAGCTTCATTTTCAAAAAAAAATGCGATGGACCAAATCTCCATCGCTTTTTCATTATTCTTCATTACTCTTTTTTACTCGTTGAATCATTCTTGTTGCGAACCAGAATCCTACCGTCAATGAGAAGGCATCTGCTACAAATACTATGGGCGGGCTTGAATAGCCAGCATAAACCGATGCGCTAATCAAGGCTATGGATAGGATGAGTCCCACGAAATGATTATACGTAATACGCGTTATTAGAACGACTAATAATCCAGGTAAAAATAGTGCAAGTATGACTTTTTCTATGACTGATTCCATAAAAAGACTCCTCTTTTACCTTTGATTAATGTTCTTAGATTATTCCGCAAGAATTAAACCGATCTGATGATGGTCTTTACTATAAACAACTTGTTGTGTTAATCTTAACTCATTTTTATAATCTAGAACTTCTAGTTTGCAGTGGGCAGCATTAATTTGAAGTGCTTCATAGAGTTCTTGTTTATTATGAACTTCTTCACCATTAACTTTACGAATTACTTCACCTGCTTGTAAGCCCATTTTGTAGGCTGGTGATTCTGGTAAAATGGCTGCAATCATTACACCTTTTGATTTTGGTGAAACGGCATAAACGTCTTTTCGTTCCTTTAACATGTAATAAACCGAGATAACAATTCGTAATAATGCCCCTACAAATAAGAAGATTATTCCTATGATTGGCATAAAGTAGGCTATTAAACCACCAATTACAACTACTTCTCCTAAAATTAATACCGCTCGCCCTAATTTCGGATATATAAAGTTTGGTAAAGTCGTTCTAGCCATTTGCTGGTAACCAATTAAGACTGGGAACAGAATAATAGAGAATTCGTTCGCCCCTAAAGTGAACTGTGGCCAATAAGGTGTAAAGGCTTCAACTGCTTCTCCAGGGACGAGGAAAAATACAGGTAAAACCCAAACTTTTTTACTTAAATAGGAAACAGCCTTTAGTCCACGCTTTGCATTTTCAAATCGAGGAGATGCAAAATGTGTCCCCTTTTTTCGAATTAGTAGACCTTCTATAATTAACAATAATCCTACTATTATTGTTATAGTGGTAGCGGCTTCTCCTTCAAAATCGATTCCATTTAATTCGAAACCCATTAGATTCATAGACCAATTTTGCCAACTCATGACCATTAAAATTAACATACTAATTGAAACGTAGAAAATTGGCGAAAGTAAATGGAAGAAATAAGAGAGTAGCGCTACTAAACTAATGATTGTAACAACAAATAAAAACTCTACAGGCACCACTAACCCTATTGCAATGGATAGGATTGAGACACATAAAGAAAACAGTAATCCATCTAAAAGCAACCCTTTGAACTCTGACCATCCGGATAAAATTCGAATATGGAAATGTTTTCTTTCATTTTTTACTCGTCGATAACCCAATACCACTGCAATAATAATGGCTACATAAATAATTGGATTGATAAAAAATCTACTAATTGCTATTAGAAACTCGAACAAAATATCTGTCATTCATGCTACACCTTCCGTTTGCGACTTACTATTATTGTCATTGTAACATTCTATCCAAACAGTTGCGTAGTGAAAAAGGAATTAATTGATAGAAAAATATTTTTTGTCAATTACTAGAGTTTAATATCTATTAGTTTTTATGATCTGTATATCTTAATAAATAAAAGCCATCAGCGAAGGCTATATTGCAACTCTCCACTAATGGCTTTTCCGATCTTCATAATTCTACGGTTTCAATCTATATATTTAAATTTCACCTTCTATAACATGAACCATTACACTTATTCCCATTTGTAATTGTAAATCATGTTGTTTTTCTTGTTTATATGCGATAACTTGTTCACTAATACTCTTAAACAAATCATCATTCATATGATTACCTTCAACTAAATTGTTTTTCTCACGATATAATTCTACAGCATCTGCTGTTTGTTTATCATAAAATCCATCTGTTCTTGTGATGGAATATCCTAGTCCATTCAATACTTTTTGCACATAAGCAATCTCTTCACTGAAATTCCCTTCTTCGAAGTTACCGCTTAATGGAATCACTTCTAATAAGTATAGTGGATGCTGTTCCACTTCAACATCAACACCAACACCTACACCATGGATCCAATCTCGTTTTGGAGTTAGCCATTTGTTCGTTGAAAGTTTAAGTTCGCCACCATTTTGCAATTCCATTGTCTCTTGAACAGTTCCTTTTCCAAAGCTCTTAACTCCGATAATTTTTCCGCGATTCCAGCTCTTAACTGCACCTACCATGACTTCACTTGCAGAAGCGCTGCCTTCATTTTGTAATATGACGATTGGAATACTTTTCATTTTCTCTAAATATTCTTGTTCTTCTTCTATTTTTGCTGTATACAGAGGTTCCATTGCACCAGAACCATTTTGCATATATGCAAAGATTTCACCGTCTTTTTCAATACTACTTAATACAGCCGCAACGCTATGTAGATAGCCACCTGGGTTGTCACGCAAGTCCACTAGTAAGCCCTCAACATCTTGAGATAATAATTCTTTTGTTGCTTCTACCCATTCATTTGCTGTCTTCTCACCGAATAGAGAAAGTGAAACGTAACCAATTTTTGCTTTTTCAATTTCTATGATCTCTGATTCGACTGTATCATTTTTAATTTCCATTCGCTCAACCGTTACTTTTATATGCCTGTCTGTGCTTGGACGATATAAAATTAGAGTTACTTCTTGACCAGCTTCTCCTTGAATCAATTGTAAAAGTTCTCCCATTGTTTTCCCATCAAGTCTTTGATCATCAACTTGTACAATTTCATCAAATGGTCGAATACCAGCTTTTTCTGCAGGAGAAGATTTCACTGGGGATACGACAATAAAGCGTCCATTCTTTTCTGTTACTTCAATCCCTATTCCAACTCTTTGTCCAGCTAATGACTGTTTATGAAGTGCTGCTTCTTTTTCAGTATAATAAGTACTATAAGGATCTTCTAAAGCATTCGTCATTCCCCGAAGAGCCCCTTCAACTAATTTCTCTTCTGGAACACTATAAACTGATTTCTGTGATATTAAAGAATAAACTTCATCAATTACAGTAACATTACTTACACTTGCTTCCTCTTGCTCTTTACTATTCAAACTCTGCCATACAATAAATAAGGCAATTAACAAACAGATTGTCCCTAAAAAAATGAAAATACGACCTTTTCGCAAAGTTTAACCTCCTCCGTTCAATTTATGAAAGTAGGTGGTCATCTAACACTTGCATAGGTCGATTTTTCATTTTCTTTATTCTACTGTAACATTGCTTAATCTAACTGGCTTACATATTCGTGTATGGATTCTACGTTTAATGGTCCTATAATTTGGCGTTGAATTTTTCCTTCTGTATCGATCATAAATGTAGATGGGATAGTAAGTATTTGGTAGGTCTTACTAATAGAATCCTCTTCCATTAATGGGATAGGAAATGTCAGATCATAACTATCAACGAATAGTCGAACAGCTTCCACTGCTTCATTCGTCGTTAGTGATTTTTCAGTATATGTTAAATTGACTGCAACAATTTCAACATTTTCTTCTTTCGCATAATTTTCGTAGTAATCTTGGAGATCAGGCATTTCCTTTTTACACGGTGGGCACCATGAAGCCCAGAAGTTAAGTAAAACCTTTTTTCCTTTTAAATCAGATAAAGTTAATGATTCTCCAGTTAAGGTTTGTAAAGTGAAGTCAGGTGCCAATTGACCTTTTTTAATTCCAGTTTCGACTTTTTCTAAGTTAACTTCATACCCTTTTATTTGGGATTGTTCATTTACTGTCTTACTAGTATCTAATTGATTTTTTATGTATCCACTAAGCATGATTGCAACAAGCGCCAAAACAATAATCATACCTAAGATTGATTTTTTCCTCATTATTTTATTCCCCCTAAAGAAGGCAACATTATATTGAATAAGCATATCCGATTCAAGTTCCAATTTTCTTTAGGATAACATATATTTTCCGGACATTGTCTAATTAAGTATGTCCGATTCATAACAAAAGAGACTCACAAGGTTCATTTCCCCTGTGAGTCGTCTACTAAATTCATTATAAAGAAATATAACGTAAAGGATTTACATTTCCTGATTTTTGACCATTCCATGGACCAGTATGGATTTCAAAATGTAAGTGTGGACCTGTAGAACGACCTGTGCTACCCATAAGTCCAATTTGTTGCCCTTTACCTACAGATTGACCGGTACTTACTTGTATAGAACTTAAATGAGCGTAAACAGTTGTATAAATTTGACCATTTACTGAATGTGTAACGATAATACAATTTCCATACGATGATAACGGCGCAGCGTAAGTTACAATACCACCTGCAGCAGCTACAACAGGTGTTCCAGTGCTATTTGCAAGGTCAATTCCATAATGGAACTCAGCACCGTATCCAAGGTTTCTCCAACCCCATGGACTAGTTAATCTACCATTAGTAGGTTTCATAAATGTACCATCTGATGTATTTGGAATTGAACCGTTATTTCGCTTTTTAAGTTCTTCCAATTGACGTTGTTGTTCTTTCTTAATTGCATCTTCTAATTCTTTACTTAATTTTAGGTATTCTGAATATTCTTCTTCAAGTAATTTCTTTTCATTTTGTAGTTTTTTCTGTTCTGCTTCTAATTCGTCAATATAACGATCTTTTTCTGCTTTTTGAGATGTTAATGATTCTTTTAATCTTTGCAGTTCAGCTTTTTTATCTTCTAGCTCTTTTTTAGTATTCTCTAATACTAGTTTTTGTTCTTCTAGTAGATTTTGATCATCTTGTTGCTCACGCATAATTTGGCGATCTGCTTCGATTAAAGTATTTACTGCAGAAAAACGGTCAATGAAATCTACGAAACTATTGGCTCCAAGCAATACATCTAAGTAGTCAACAGTGCCATTCTCTTGAATAGCTCGAGCGCGTTCTTGAAGTAGTTCGTCTCGTTGTTCGATTTTCCCTTGTAATATCGTAATTTCTTCTTCTAATGATTTAATATTATTATTTGCTTCTTCGATTTCTCCGTTTACTGTTGTAATTTCAGTATTTGTAGAAGTAATTTTTTGACCTAATGTTTCAATTTGAGCAACTAATTGTTCTAGTTTTCCTTCAATTGAGTTAATCTCTGAAGATTTTTCTTTAATTTCTGAGTTTAGTTCTTTTTTTTGTTGATCTGCTTTACTTTTTTCGTTTTGCAATTCTGATAAACTTTTTGCATATGTAATTGGAACTTGAACAACTAAAAGAATTGTCATAATCGCAACGAATAAATTAAATGGATTTCTAAATAGCTTTTTCATTCACAAGACTCCCTTCGACTACGCTTTTAAGAATTTACGTACGGACATGAAACTACCCCACATACCAATAAAGATACCTAGAATGATAATTAACCCATTCACTTGCCAAATCAGTGGCGTAACTTCAAGTAATTGCAGGAGTTGTCCTTTTAGTCGTGGTGTTAAAGTGTAATATAAATTATGGTAGGCAAAGGATACTGCAATCATCGGTATAATTGAACCTAATATTCCAATCCAAATTCCTTCAAGTATAAACGGAATTCGAACAAAAGAATTTGTTGCACCTACTAATTTCATAATCTCAATTTCATCTTTTCGCGCAATGATCGTAATACGGATCGTGTTAGAGATTAAGAAAATAACTGTAAATAGTAAACCTAAGACTAATATTAACCCTATATTTCTAGCAGTTTCTAAGAAATCAAATAGATTTTCATATGTGTCTTTACCATCTACAACATTATAAACATTTTCTAATTTCTTAATTTTGTCGGAGATTTTTAATATCTCTTCTGGATTTTCTGCCTTTACATAAAGAGCACTTCTTAGTGGGTTACTTTGTTCATAAAGTTTAAATTCTTCTCCTAATTTCTCAATGAGTATATCTAACTCTTGATCTTTAGAAGAGTACCTTACTTCTGCTACCCCTGGAATTTTTTTTACTTGCTCAATTAAATTGTCTTCAGCAGTTTTCGCTTGTTGTTCATCATCAATAATATTAATAAGAACCTTTACTTCTACATCTTCTTCTACAGAGCTAGCAGTATTATTTAAGTTCAGCATGATTAGCGCAAACACACCAACCAATAACAGCGTAACTGTTACTGCACTTATAGAAGCAAAAGTCATCCAACCATTACGACCGAGGGATTTAAAACTTTCACGGATATGTCGACGTATTGTTCTACCCTTCATAACCGTAGTCACCTCCGTCTACATCCCTTGCAATCAATCCACTTTCAATTGCAATTACACGTTTACGAATTGTATTTACAATTTCACGGTTATGTGTTGCCATAACAACAGTTGTCCCACGTGTATTGATTTCTTCAAAAATCTTCATAATTTCCCATGAGTTTTCAGGATCTAGGTTTCCAGTAGGCTCGTCTGCAATTACAATTTTCGGGACATTCACAATAGATCGAGCAATAGAGATTCTTTGTTGCTCTCCCCCAGATAATTCACTTGGTAACATACGCATTTTATGTTTTAATCCTACTAAATCAAGTACATCCATTACTCGTTTTTTAATAATTTTTGGATGTTCCTCAATAACTTCTAATGCGAAGGCAACATTTTCAAAGACATTAAGTTTCGGAAGTAATTTAAAATCCTGGAATACTACTCCTAGTTCTCGTCTAAGTTGAGGAATTTGGCTTCTTTTCATTTTTGCTATATTTTTACCATTTATAATTACATCACCAGATGTTGGTTTCTCTTCACTGTACATCATCTTTATAAAAGTGGATTTTCCGGCACCGCTTGGCCCAACCACATATACAAACTCACCTTGTTGAATATCAACAGAAATTCCGTTTGCCGCTACAACGCCATTCGGATATTTTTTGTAGACATTTTTCATAGAAATCATTGGTTCACCTAAATTCTATATCTTTATTTATACTACTTTTAGATTATATCACTCTTTTAACTTCATATTATTACATTTTTGTTTCATATTCAGTTTATAATTGCTTATTTTGCTAGTAGTTGACAAAATTACAACGAGAATTTATGTCGTTTTTTGGTAAAGTTTTGCTAATTTTATGTAATTCCATCGTTATTTATTGGAAACTTATTCCTTTGGTAAATAAAAAAAATGAACCGCATTTTGCGATTCACTTCTAATTTAATTACTTATTATTCATGATCAGATTGTACAGTGTAGCGAACGATAATACCACCAGTTCGTGATTCTCCTAAAATTTTCAGTGTAGGAGCATCTTCTACAATTTTTCTAAACACTTGAGTCTTACTTAAGAATTGGTCTTCTTCTGAATGATGGGTTACATCCGATAACCCAATATCTGCCTTTCCGAAGTTAGTCGAAACTTGTCCATCAAGGCTCACATTTTTTGGAACATAAATTTCTACTGATCCTGCTACTGTACTTGCCTTCACTTTTCGTGCAGTTTCTGATGTTGTTGTAACAACTACTGTTCCGTTTACAGATTCAGCTTCAACTTCTTGTAACTTTCCGTGAATGTAAATGCGTCCATTGATTGTTTCTGCTTCTAAATCATCCCCGACAATGTTACGTAACTCGATTGCTGCGTTACCACCGTTAATTGTTGCTGTATCAAATTTAGTTTGATCTAATTTTATTGGGCCATTATAAGTTTTCACTTTTAATAATTTTGTTTCCAAACCAGCTGCTGTGACAGAACCATTCAGTAAACGTAAACTTACTAAATCATAATGTTTTTCAGGTAGCGCTATTTGTAATGAAACTTGTGCCATTTTAGATGGAGTTGTAATGTCAAGTTTACCATCATTTAATTTAATAAATTGCAGTTCAAAATCTTCTGTTGTTTTTGCTTCATCATGATTAACAAGGGCAGTTTTAACTTTTGCCTCGATGATAATTTTGTCAGAATCGCTCTTTACAACATCGATTTTACCTGCTGGAAGGTCTGTTTCAATGCCTCTTATATCATCTGCATTAAATTCATAAGTGCGCGTAAATTCAACCTTTTCACCAAAAGGAAAATCAAAATCAAATTCTTTTACTTTTGAGAAAGTTGTATTCATTAGATCCATCATTTTACTACTAAATTGAGATAAATCTTGTTTTAAATCGTTGATAAACTCATTCATCTTCTTGTTTGTTTCTTTATTATTAAACACATTATTGAACACGTCTTCGAAGCTATTTTTTGATTTTCGATCTTTGTCATATTTTTCGAATGTTGGTTCTTCTGTCGTCTCTTTTTCATCTTTTTTTACTGATACAGGTACAGGTACATTTTGTACCGGAGTGGATTCTTTTTCTTTCGATAACGCTTCTAGTAAAACAATTGCTTCTTCCGCTGAGATTGTTCCATTTTCAACTAAATTTAATATGCGTTTTCTTTCATTTTCCATTAATAAAAAGCCTCCCTCAACTTTGTATACCAAGTATACGGCGAGGAAGGCCAAAAAGTTTCAATAATCTATTGACATTTTTGTTTTTTATTTTACTTGGATGTGTGAAACGTAGTTTTATTTATTTACTACTTGCGTTTTCGAGTAGTTCTTCCATACGTAGTCGATCGCGTTCTAATATTGGTTTTAAATAGCGTCCTGTGTACGACCCTTTTACTTCAACTACTTCTTCTGGTGTACCAGTCGCAATAATTGTACCACCCTTGTCTCCACCTTCTGGGCCAAGGTCAATAATGTAATCCGCTGTTTTAATAACATCTAAATTGTGTTCAATTACTAATACTGTATCGCCATTTTCAACAAGTCTTTGAAGTACTTTTAACAGTCTTGCAATATCATGAGCATGTAATCCTGTCGTTGGCTCGTCCAAAATATAGAATGACTTACCAGTTGAACGGCGGTGCAATTCAGAAGCAAGTTTTACCCTTTGTGCTTCTCCACCTGATAATGTTGTAGCCGGTTGACCAAGCTTCATGTAACCAAGCCCAACATCTACAATCGTTTGCAGTTTACGATGAATTTTTGGAACGTTTTCGAAGAATTTTACCGCATCTTCAATTGTCATATCCAAAACTTCTGCGATATTTTTGTCTTTGTATCGTACTTCTAACGTTTCACGATTATAACGTTTACCATGACACACTTCACAAGGTACATAAACATCTGGTAAGAAGTGCATTTCAATTCGAATAATACCGTCTCCACTACAAGCCTCACAACGTCCACCTTTTGTATTAAAGCTAAATCGTCCTTTTTTATAGCCGCGAACTTTTGCCTCATTTGTTGAAGCAAATAAATCACGAATATCATCAAACACGCCTGTGTATGTCGCAGGATTCGAACGCGGAGTTCGTCCAATTGGTGATTGGTCGATATCGATTACTTTATCGAGATGTTCAATCCCTGTAATTTCTTTATGTTGACCAGGTTTTATTCGTGCACGATTTAAATGCTGTGCAAGGGATTTATATAAAATTTCATTGATCAATGTTGATTTCCCTGAGCCTGAAACACCTGTTACAGCAACAAATTGTCCTAAAGGAATATCCACTCTTACATTTTTTAAATTGTTTTCTTTAGCACCTTTAATCGTTAACTTTCGACCATCTGGTTTTCGACGTTCTTTAGGAAGTGGAATGAATTTTTTACCACTTAAGTACTGTCCAGTAATGGACTTTTCATTTTTCATTACTTCATCTGGTGTACCTGCAGCAACGATTTCTCCACCATGAACACCAGCATGTGGACCAACGTCTATTAAGTAATCCGCTGCAATCATTGTATCTTCATCGTGCTCAACGACAATTAAGGTATTTCCTAAGTCGCGCATTTCTTTCAGAGTGGAAATGAGGCGATCATTGTCTCGTTGATGAAGTCCAATCGATGGTTCATCAAGTATATAGAGTACTCCTGTTAAGCGAGAACCAATTTGTGTTGCAAGTCGGATACGCTGTGCTTCTCCACCAGATAATGTTCCAGCTGAACGATGTAATGTTAAATAATCTAGTCCAACATTAATAAGGAAACTTAAACGTTGTGTAATTTCTCGAATAATCAATCTTGCAATTTGCATTTCTTTTTCTGTTAACGTTAACGTTGAGAAAAATCCGTATATCTCTTGAATGGAATGTTGAGTAGCTTCAGAAATATTTAAGCCTTCAACTTTAACAGCTAACGATTCAGGCTTTAACCGTAAGCCTTTACACGAAGGACATTTTTGCTCTGCCATGTATTTCGCCATTTGTTCGCGAACATATTCAGAAGAAGATTCACGGAAACGTCGGTCAATATTGTTTACAACGCCTTCAAAAGGAATCTTTTTATTATGGACACTACCATAGTCACTTTCATAATAGAAATAGATTAGTTCTCCATCAGAACCATATAAAATCTTATCCATTTGTTCCTTTGGTAATTCTGATACTGGAACATTCATAGGAATTTTATAATGATCACATACCGATTTTAATAGCTGTGGGTAATACTGAGAACTTGTTGGTTCCCATGGCGCAATGGCATGTTCCTCTAATGTTTTACCCCAATCAGGAATGACCAAGTCTAAATCAACTTCTTGTTTAAACCCTAACCCGTCACATGATGGACATGCTCCAAATGGACTGTTGAATGAAAACATTCGAGGTTCTAACTCACCAATGGAGAATCCACACATTGGACAAGCATGATGTTGACTAAATAACAATTCCTCTTGTTCCATTACGTCAACCAATACGCGACCCTCTGCTAAATTACAAGCTGTTTCAATGGAATCATATAGTCGTGAATCAATACCATCTTTCATGACAATACGGTCAATGACTACTTCAATATCATGCTTTTTATTTTTATCAAGTTCGATTGAATCATCTAAGTCACGCATTTCACCATCAATTCGAACACGTACATATCCTTGCTTTTTCAAATCTTCAAGAAGTTTTACATGTGTTCCTTTTTTCCCTGAAACGATTGGTGCGAGAAGCTGCATTTTTGTACGTTCTGGATATTCTTTAAGTCGGTCTACCATTTGTTCGATGGATTGGGAAGCAATTTCAACTCCATGATTTGGGCAGATAGGCTTTCCAATTCGTGCAAACAATAGACGAAAATAATCATAAATTTCAGTTACCGTACCGACTGTAGATCGTGGGTTTCTACTTGTTGTCTTTTGATCAATTGCAATTGCTGGTGAAAGACCTTCAATTGAATCTACATCTGGCTTATCTACATTTCCTAAGAATTGACGTGCATAGGCAGATAATGATTCTACATATCTTCGTTGACCTTCTGCGTAGATTGTGTCAAATGCTAAGGATGACTTTCCAGAACCTGATAATCCTGTTATGACTACAAGCTGATCTCGGGGAATTTTTAAACTAACATTTTTTAAATTATTGGAACGTGCACCTTGCACAACAATTTCTGTATTTTTCACTATGGTCACCCTTCTACCTTCAGTTCAAATATTGTATCTCGAAGTTCTGCAGCACGTTCGAAGTCAAGCGCTTTTGCTGCTTCCTTCATTTCTGTTTCTAGAGAATTGATTAACTTTTCTAGTTCTGCTTTTGTTAATTTCTTTCCTTTCGTTACTTTTGTAACGTATGTTTCTTCTTCTTCGGCAGCTTGTGTAGCACGTATTAAGTCCGGAATCTTCTTCTGAATTGTCTGTGGTGTAATTCCGTGTTGTTTATTGTATTCTTCTTGAATTGCACGACGACGTTTCGTTTCATCAATCGCTTTCTTCATGGAATCTGTTATTTTATCCGCATATAAAATAACATGACCGTTCGCATTACGAGCAGCACGCCCAATTGTTTGGATTAATGAACGTTCCGAACGTAAGAATCCTTCTTTATCAGCGTCTAATATTGCAACGAGGGATACTTCAGGAATATCTAATCCTTCACGAAGCAAGTTAATTCCAACTAACACATCGTAGGTTCCTTTTCGTAGCTCGCGAATAATTTCAATTCGTTCTAATGTTTTTATTTCAGAGTGAAGATACTCTACCTTAATACCTATCTCTTTTAGATAGTCTGTTAAATCTTCGGACATTTTCTTCGTTAATGTTGTAATAAGAACACGTTCATTTTTCTTCACGCGTTCATTAATTTCATCGATTAAATCGTCAATTTGCCCTTCAATTGGTCGCACATCGATAGTTGGATCGAGTAAACCAGTTGGACGAATAATTTGTTCAACCATTTCAGGCGTATGTTCTAATTCATATGGACCAGGCGTAGCAGAAACATAAATGGCTTGGTGAATATGTTGTTCAAATTCCTCAAATTTTAAAGGTCTATTATCAAGAGCCGATGGTAAACGGAATCCATGCTCTACTAATACATTTTTTCTAGCCTGGTCACCATTATACATTCCACGAACTTGCGGCAATGTAACGTGACTTTCATCGACAACTAATAAGAAATCCTTCGGGAAGTAATCAAGTAATGTATAAGGTGTTGCCCCTGCTTCTCTTAATGTTAAATGTCTTGAATAGTTTTCAATTCCTGAACAGAAGCCCATTTCGCGCATCATTTCAAGGTCATAGTTTGTTCGTTGTTCTAGTCGTTGAGCTTCTAGTAATTTATCTTCTGATCGGAATTTTTCTAACTGCTCTTCTAGTTCTTTTTCGATATTTTGGATTGCTATTTTCATTTTTTCTTCACGTGTAACGAAGTGGGATGCTGGGAAAATCGCCACATGATCACGTTCACCAAGAATTTCTCCTGTTAACGCATCAACTTCACGAATTCGATCGATTTCATCACCGAAAAACTCCACTCGAATACAGTGTTCATCACGTGATGCTGGGAAAATTTCCACAACATCGCCACGTACTCTGAATGTACCGCGTTGGAAATTTATATCGTTACGTTCATATTGAACATCTACTAGTTTTCGTAGTAATTCGTTCCGTTCTATTTCCATGCCTGTTCGTATAGAGACAACCATTTCACGATACTCTTCTGGATTCCCTAAACCGTAAATACAAGAAACTGAAGCAATAATAATGACATCATCTCTTTCGAATAAAGCACTTGTTGCAGAGTGTCTAAGTTTATCAATTTCATCATTAATACTTGAATCTTTTTCAATGTATGTATCCGTTTGAGGGACGTACGCTTCTGGTTGATAGTAATCATAGTAACTTACAAAATATTCAACTGCATTGTTAGGGAAAAATTGTTTGAATTCACTATATAGTTGACCAGCAAGTGTTTTATTGTGTGCTATGACAAGTGTAGGTTTGTTTACTTCTTTTATTACATTGGAGATTGTAAATGTTTTTCCTGTACCTGTTGCCCCTAGTAATGTTTGGTGGCGTTTTCCTTCTTTTACGCCTTGTACAAGTTTTTTAATCGCCTCGGGTTGGTCACCACTAGGTTGGTATGGGGAGTGCAATTCAAATGTCATTCAATCGGCCTTCCTTTCACCCATTAATCGTATAATAAGTTTAGCATACTGTTTCTAAAAAATCGATCAATAAGCGAACATATATTCTTTTTAAGTTATAATAACCAAAATTTACTATTAAAATTTTTATGTTTCAGTATTAAAGTATCTTTTTGGTTGTCATTCCTCAAACAAAAATACCCTGAAAGTAACTATAGGTTTACTTTCAGGGTATTTTTTAGATTGTAACGATTTGTTTTTCTTGTCCATTTAATTCTACAATTTCACCATCAAAGGCAGCTTTATAAATTGTAAAAATATCCTCACGTGCTAAAGTCATTGGACTGCGTGCTAAAATTCGTTTTTGTTCAAGTGCATCTTTTGTCAAACTTTCAAGTGCATCTTCACTAATATTGAATCCTTTTAATGTAGAAGGAATATTCACATCTTCTACTAATCTCTTCAGTTCACTTACACATCGATATGATGCTTCTTCTTGTGATAGATTAGCAGAACTAAAGCCCATCGCGTCATAAATATCTTTCATACGCTTTTCACAACTTTGACGAATATATCCCATTACATAAGGAAGTAACACTGCGTTAGATTCACCATGTGAAATATGGAATTGACCTCCAATTGGATAAGCTAACGCATGAACGCCTGCAACCCCTGCATTAAAAAATGCTAGACCTGCTAGATAACTTCCATAACTCATATTTGTACGAGCTTCTTGATCTGAACCATTTGAGACAGCCTTACGAATCGAATTACTGATTAAACGTATTGCCTGTATTGCAAGCGCATCTGAAACTGGACTTGCGTTTTTAGAAATGTATGCTTCTACAGCATGTGTTAAAGCATCTATACCAGTCGCTGCAGTTACTTTTGGTGGTAATGAAACTGTTAAAGCAGGGTCTACAATCGCAACATCAGGTAATAAATTATCATGCGTCACAACATCTTTAGTTGTCTCTAAGGAAAGTACAGCAATGTTTGTTACTTCTGAACCAGTTCCTGAAGTAGTAGGAATTAATATTGTTGGAAGACCTTTTTCTGTTACTTTCTTTGTACCTGTTAAATTTAAGTAGTCTTCCACTTTCCCTTCGTGCGCTGCTAATACACCTGCTAGTTTTGCTAAATCAAGTGCACTACCTCCACCTATACCGACTACTAAATCAAAATTATTTTCTCGTGTAAATGCTACTAATTTTTCTCCAACTGCTAAAGGTGGCTCTGGCACAACTTCCGAATAGATTTCAAATTCATAACCAGCACCTGCAAGTGGGACCGTTACTTGGTCTGTTAACCCAATTTCCTTTAAAAATGGATCTGTTATGACTAAAACTTTTTTTGCATTAAAACGCTCAACTTCTTCTATAAAATGAGATAATGAACCCCAACCTGTATAACTGATTGGTGCAAATGTAATTTTTTCCGACATGTTATCACTCCTACTGTTGGTTCCAAACGACTAATTTTGTCTCAGTCATCTCGTGAATGGCATATTTCAATCCTTCTTTTCCAGTCCCACTTTCCTTTACCCCACCGTATGGCATATGGTCAACACGGTAAGTAGGAACATCGTTGATCATAACTCCTCCAACTTCAAGTTGTTTAGAAGCTTTAAAAGCAGTTTGTATATCGTTTGTAAATATACCTGCCTGTAGCCCAAAATTCGAATCATTAATTGCATTTATACCTTCATCTATTGAAGATATGCGATTAACGATAACTATCGGTGCAAACACTTCTTGGCATGAAACCTTTAAATCTGGAGCAACATTCGTTAAAATGGTCGGCAAGAAAATGCCATTTTCAATTGAACCACCTGTAACTAATTCAGCCCCTTGCTCTACTGCTTCTTGCACCCAACTTAAAGCGCGTTCTTGCTCACTAGAGTGAATCATAGCTGACAAATCAGTATTTTCATCACATGGATTTCCAATAACTAATTTCGTTGTCGCTGCTACAAATTGTTTGATAAACTCATCAAATACTTCTTCCATTACGTATATTCGTTGTAATGAAATACAAACTTGACCTTGATTTGAAAAAGCCCCAGTTACACATTTCGGTATGATTTGTGTTAGATCTAACCCTCGGTCAATAATTAAACCTGCATTTGAACCGAGTTCCAAAGCTACCTTTTTTAATCCTGCTTTGTCACGAATACCAATTCCTACAGCGGGACTACCTGTAAAAGTAATCATCTTTACTTTATTATTTTCAACTAATGCGTCACCAACTGTTTTTCCACTACCTGTAACCACATTGAAAGCACCTTTAGGTAAACTTGTTTGGTCAATTAATTTCGCTAAAAATAATGCTGAAAGCGGTGTTTGTGATGCTGGCTTTAATACAATCGTATTTCCTGCTGCGATCGCTGGTCCTACTTTATGGGCTACTAAATTTTGCGGGAAATTAAAAGGTGTAATCGCACCTATAACTCCAAGTGGTTGTTCTATTGTATAACCAAATCGGTTCGCACCATTTTTTGCCGCATCCATTGGAATCATTTCTCCAGTTAAACGTTTTGCTTCTTCAGCAGCAAATTTATATGTTTCAATTGTGCGGTCAATTTCAGCTAATGCAAATTTAATTGGTTTTGCCGCTTCTAAGGAAATGATTTCTGCAGCTTCTCTTCTATTTTGTATAAATAAATTTGCTATTTCTTCTAAGATTGCCGCTCTTTCAAAAGAAGTTAACTTTTCCATATCTGCTCTAGCTTCATAGGCGAATTCGATTGCTTGCTCTACTTCCTCTCGAGTTGCTTGGGGGATATGAGCAATAATCTCCTTCGAATAGGGTGAATATAGCTCAACTACATGATTTGATGTTTTCCACTCGCCGTTTACGTAATAACTATTATTTAGTAAATCAAACTTTAACAAGTTCTCGTTCTGGTTGATTAATGTTTTCTCCATTTTGCTTTAAATCCTCCTCTAGATTTTGTTGGTTCGGTTGTTTCGGTAGTTCCGGTTGATCTTTCGTGAATGTATTGTCAACTTCACCCTTAAAGAAATTAAAACCATAGATTAGGAAACATAAAATAATTCCTACTGCAAACGCCCACGCTGCCCCTTTAACACAAAGTACCGCTGCAATAATTCCTGCAATCCCTAAATCTGTTTGACTTTTCGCTTCAAGTATTCCAACCTTTACACTTACATACCCTTGAATTAATAACGTTAGTGCTAAAGCAACACCTAATATCGGTTCTACTAAACTAACAATTGGTAATAGTAGTAAACCCGTATTCGTACCCCAACGGAATGAACCTATTCCGCCGAAGAAAGAGTCCATTGCTTTACGTCCTTTTTTATATCTTTCAATCATGACAACTTGCATTGCAGTCCAGTTTGGACCACACATCGTCACGTCAGGACCAATAATACTCATAACCGCGTTACGGAAACCAAAAATTAAATGCGCACGACTCGGTTGGTATTCTATTTTTTCGTCCGGACGAGAAGCAGCACCATCTGCCACTAGCACTTTATTTTGTATAACATCACCAAAGAGAACAATGTATGCTGCCATTACAGTTGGAATCGCTGAAATTATCATCATTAACGGGGGTAAACCTAAGCCAAAAATCGTGTACTCATTCCATAATGTAATAAAATCAGGAGATGAGAATCCCCACTGAATTGCTGGCCATGGTGCTTCTCCGAAAAGCGGTGCTATGACAACCGCTAAAATAATTACTGGAAAAATCCCTAACTTACCGATTGTTCTCGTAAAGATATTGTGATTTTGAATTTTTGTAAAATGTTTTGAAAACAATAAATAGAATCCAATACCAATTGCGATTGTAATTGTCCATGGGAACGTTTCATATCGTCCACCAACTTGGAATACAGAAATTACTGCTGCTATACCTGCTCCAAGAATAATCCCTGCCTTCATTGCCGAAGGAATAATTTGAACTACTTTCGTTGCCAATCCTGTTACTCCTAAAAGAATCGACAATATTCCAAGGGTTAATTGGAAGGCAATTAACGCATGCACCCGCTCTTCACCTTCAGGAAATTGCTGGCAGTACAACATAATTAATGGGATGGCAGGTGTAATCCATCCTGGTACAACTGGATCTCCAAGTAAATGATGGGTTAAATAAAATAATCCATTTAAAATGACAATTGCTAACGCTACTTCAAATGGCATTCCCAAAAGTTCAACTAATAATGGAATGGCTGCTAAATCCACCGCACACATTAGTAACCCTTGAACATAATCCGGCCATTCAAAACGATAATGTATAAAAGGTAATCGAATTTGAAAAGGTCCGGCTGGTATGTATGGAGATTCTTCACCATACTTTCGTTTTTTCCATAACATAATTCCGCTTCTCCTCCCCTTTGTATAGCGCTTACATTACAAAGTAAACATAGTTACTACACTGTTGTCACTCTGCATGAATACGTAACCATTTTGGTTTAAAAATTTTTTTCAAAATGGTTACGTATTCATTTTTTTTGAAAAGAATAAAACAAACTCTAAAAAGTTTGTTTTACAATTTTCTTGTTGTATTTCTATTAAACACTTTAACAGACTCAGTAATTTCTACGCAACAGTTTTTTTTATTTTCAATTAATTCTATTAATTTACTTATTGCTAAATATCCTAAATTCACTTCTGAAACACTACCAATAGTCGTTAGTTGAATTGATGCATGTCTACTTAAATCCACGTTATCTATCCCTATAATACTTAAATCTTCAGGTACTTTTAAACCTGTTAAAATTGCATTGTCAATCAAAAATAATGCTAATGAGTCTGATCCTGCGCATATTGCAGTGGGTCGTTTTTCCATTCCCATCAAGTTTTGAAATGCTCTATTGACATCATGCTTTGATGTATCAGTTTGAATAATATTACTTTTTGGAACTTGTACATTAAAATCTTCTAACGCTTTAAGAAATCCTTGGTAACGATTATTAAAAGTACTCGTTGATAACGGACCACCTACCCATGCAATATCTCTATGGCCAAGTTCAATCAAATGCTGAGCTGATAAATATCCAGCCATAAAATTATCAATTTCAACAAAATATCGATTATTTTTATGCTTACGATTGTATGTGATAAATGGAATATCCATGTTTTCCAATTTTTCAAATATAGGATCATCTATTAAAATACAAGACAAAATAATTCCATCTACTTTTTGTTCTGTCGCAATCGCATACGCTTCTGTAAGTTCTTTATCATTTACAAACTGTACATTAACACGATACCCTTTTGTATTTGCATAATTAACAATTTCAGTTGTCGTATCTACAAAGAATGGATTATGTAATGGTCCAGATAATAATACAATGGTATTCGTTTTGTTTTGTACGAGGGAACGTGCATTAGCATTGGGTACATAGTTTAATTCTTGAATGGCTTTCATTACTTTATCAATTGTAGGTTGTTTAACTAACTCAGGTGTGTTTAGTACTCTAGAAACTGTTGTCTGGGATACTCCAGCATGTCTTGCAACGTCTTTTGATGAAACCAAAGACAAGCCCCCCTTTTAAAACTTGATTTTTCCTCTTAACTATACATATTTTTTAAAATGGTGACTATTTTTTTATTGTATTTCATCCATTTTTTTGAAAGTATCAAAAAACCGCCACTTATTTCAATTCCCCATTTTGGAGGAAATTGAAATTTGCAGGCGGCTTATATGTGTTTATTTCATCGATTCTTCTTGTAATTCGTTTAACTCTTTTGCATACTTGTAAAAACTATTTTCGTCTTTCTCATCTAATGCTGTATCGATGAGGTGCTTTAACTCTTCAATACGTTGCATTCTTTGAATACGATTCAAAAACAAGTCCAAATAAATGTCATTCAACAATTTCTCAGATTCGTTCGCATGTTGATATTGTCCAACTGCCTTAAGAAAATCTGTGTATGAATAATATTTATCCATCGATATCACCCCGATTCCCTTTTTTCTATTATAAAAAAATAAATTTCAATTTGCAATATTTTCTGAAAAATAGATTTCTTTTAAGTTGTCAGGTTTTTTTCTAAAATAACATATTGAAATATGACAAGAATCATATTAATATGGTATTGAATTGGAAAGATTGTAAAATATTTCAACTGGAAAGGAGGGGAAATATAAATGAAAAATTTAAAATCTGTCAATTCATATCATTTATCTTTTAATTCATATTTAATTGAACCTATAGAACATGGGGACAAGCTCTATTCCCGCGTTTATGATAAGAGTGGTGAAGTCATTGTCTCAAGAAAGCCTCTCTACATAGTTCGAAAATCTTGTGAATTAATGGGTACTAAATATAATGCAGCACGCGAATATTCAAAAAAACTCCTTGGCGATGGTAAGCATAAATATCCAGTGATCATTGCTTATGATTACGGTGTTCCACTAGTATTCTTTCCAATTCTTTCTCCGTCATCTCCAAATAACATTTGGATTGGTCTACACAGCATGATTAACACGATACCGTCACCTACGAAAGATCAAATTACACTTGTATTGAAAGATGATCGAGAAATTACTTTGCAAGTACCGTTAGCTACTTTCAACTTCCAATACGTAAGAGCATCTATGTTACAGAAACAAGCTAGCAACCAACGTTTAATCATTCAAAATGACTTACTTCTTTAACATCATTTACATGCGAAAAATAATAATCAAGTAAATTTTCTACTCTATTTCGAAGGCGTATATTAGAATATCGTCTTACTTCCATCGCCTGTTGATAATGAAAAAAATACTCTGTAAATAATTCATCACTGTCTCCACGAACAACTTTTAACTGGTGATGTTGTAAATACGCCTTCGTTTTTTTCAAGTCTGCATGTGCCTTTTTCCTTGCCTCATCAATCAAATGAAAATATGGACGCTTTAACTTAAACTGCCCCACTTCAATTTGAGCATAATCCTTATCTAAAACCACAAGTAACATCGGTAAATAAATAGCCGCTTCTAAGTATGGGACAGCTTCAATGGGAATATGTGCCACTAAAAAACCCTCCTAAAAACAGAACGTTTGTTCTTATATTTTACAACAGATTATAAAAAATGCAACTTTAATCTATTTAACATGATGATTTTAGGTTGGGTTATTAATGATTAAATATGTAATCATGTACATTCTATTATATAGTCATTCGTTTAACCATTTTTTGCAGCATTGTTGAGGAGGATTAATTTTTATATAATTCGGGTTAACTAAAATGAAAAATGGGGGGTGAATTTGATGTGTGATATGGATCAAATTTTACAAGCCATATTAGAACTTTCCAAAAAGATGGACAGATTAGAGCTTAGAATGGATAAGTTAGAGGACAGAATGGGTGCTTTTGAAGAGCGAATAGAAACGTTATGAGGAAAAACTTGAGCGAATAAATGAACAAATTATCGTCATGGCAAGTGACAATATTACAACGAAAGCGGATATCCGTTTATTGAAAAAGAAAATGGGTATGTTGGATTACTAATCGTAATTTCTTGTGATCCTATGTAATAGAGGATTAAAGACATAAAAAAACAGCCTCCACTTTGCAATAGCACAATGGATGGCTGTTAATTGAATCAATATTAGTTGATTGAATTACCCGATTCGAGATCGTAAGTAAGCATTAATGAAACCATCTAAATCCCCGTCCATTACGGCATGAACGTTACCCGTTTCAAAATTTGTACGGTGATCTTTTACCATTGAATAAGGGTGGAATACGTATGAACGAATTTGAGAACCCCAACCAATCTCTTTTTGTTCACCACGAATGGCATCAAGTTCAGCTTGTTGCTTTTCAATTTCTAGTTGGTAAAGTTTCGCCTTTAACATAGCCATCGCTTTTTCACGGTTTTTAATTTGAGAACGTTCTGCCTGACAAGATACAACCACACCTGTAGGAATATGCGTAATACGAACTGCTGAGTCGGTAGTATTGATGTGCTGACCACCTGCACCCGTTGCACGATACGTATCGATTTTTAAATCCTCTGATCGCACTTCGATTTCAATTTCATTGTTAAATTCCGGCATAACTTCACAAGAAACAAAGGAAGTATGACGTCGACCAGCTGAGTCGAATGGTGAAATACGAACTAATCGATGTACACCTTTTTCAGCTTTTAAATAACCATAGGCATTGTGACCTTGGATTAATAAAGTTACAGATTTAATTCCAGCTTCATCACCAGGTAAATAATCCATCGTCTCCACTTTAAATCCGTGTTGATCCGCCCAGCGTGTATACATACGCAGTAGCATTGAACCCCAATCTTGTGACTCAGTTCCACCTGCTCCAGGATGAAGCTCTAAGATTGCATTGTTCTTATCATATGGTTCACTTAATAGCATTTGAAGCTCAAAGTTATCCATTTTTTGTTGGAAATCCGCTAATTCCTCGGCAAGCTCATTTTGTAAATCTTCGTCTGGCTCTTCTTTTAAAAGCTCTAGAGTCATTTCTAAGTTTTCTTGGGTAGATAGAAGATCATTGAATTCATTTACTACAGCTTTTAAACCGTTCGCTTCATTAATAACCTTCTGTGCAGCCTCTTGATCATTCCAGAAATCTGGAGTCAGCATCATCTCGTCAAGCTCTTGAATACGCTCCTCTTTGTTTTCTAAGTCAAAGAGACCCCCTGAAGTCCGCCAATTTTGAGGCTGTTGTTTCTAATGTATTTCTTACTTCTGCTAATTCAATCATAAAATAAAATCCTCCGTACTATATGAAATTGAGAGAACCGTGCCAAAATGCGTGGCAACGGTTCGAAAATGAATAAAGTAATGAATGAATCTAATCGCGTTTACGGGACATTTTTCCTGGGATTCTCCTAATTTTGTCTAGTAAATCGTTTTTTCTAGACACTTTTCCTTGGATTCTTTAAATTCTGTCTAGTAAATCACTTTTTCTAGACACTTTTTCCGGAATCTCACAATTTTTGTCCAGTAACCAATTCGCGTTAACAAGATTCTTATCCTGAATCTCTAAATTGTATGTTTCGATACTCACAATTACGAAACACTTAAATACCAAAGCCCAATCCTAAGACTGCGCCGCACCGTGACAGTTCTTGAATTTCTTACCACTACCACATGGGCATGGGTCATTACGGCCGATGTTTTCGGCTTTACGAACTGGTTGTTTTTTCTTAGGTGCTGCTTCTTCTTTTGGATTTACTGCTTGACCTTTTGCTACTTCTTCACGTTCTAAGTTGTTGCGAATTTGAGCTTTCATAGCGTACTTCGTAACGTCTGCACGGATGGAAGCAACCATGTCCTCAAACATCGCAAATCCTTCTTTTTGATACTCACGAAGTGGATCAGTTTGACCATATGCACGTAAATGAATCCCTTGACGTAGTTGATCCATTGCATCAATATGATCAATCCATTTTGTATCAATTGAGCGAAGTAAAATAACTTTCTCAAACTCGCGCATGCGTTCTGGAGTAAGCTCTTTTTCTCTCGCATCGTATTTTTTCTGAACTTCTTCAAAAATTAAGCTGATCATTTCTTCCGGAGATTTACCTTCAAGATCAGAGACTTTTACAACGCCTTCATCTAGTAGATTTCCATGAACGTACTCTTCAATTGCTTTTAAGTTCCACTCTTTTTGATCACCTTGAGTATGAACACCAATAATCGATTCGATAGATTCTTGAATCATTGACTCTACAAGCTCACGCACATTTTCAGATTCAAGTACTTCACGACGTTCTTGGTAAATGACTTCACGTTGTTGACGGATAACATCATCATATTGCAATAGACGTTTACGAGCATCGAAGTTATTACCTTCAACTCGTTTTTGTGCGCCTTCTACTGCTTTTGAAACCATACCAGACTGAATTGGTTGAGAATCGTCCATTCCAAGACGTGTCATCATCGCTTTCATTTTGTCTGAACCGAAACGACGCATTAATTCATCTTCAAGTGATAGATAAAATTGTGTAATACCTGGGTCCCCTTGACGACCAGAACGACCGCGCAGCTGATTATCAATACGACGAGATTCATGTCTTTCCGTACCTATTACAGCAAGTCCTCCAAGCTCTAATACACCTTCACCAAGTTTGATGTCCGTACCACGACCAGCCATGTTAGTAGCAATCGTAACTGCACCTTTTTTACCCGCATCAGCAATAATTTCCGCTTCACGTTCATGGTTTTTCGCGTTTAATACATTATGTGGAATTTTATATTTATCTAATAAATTCGAGATAATTTCAGATGTTTCGATTGCAACTGTACCAACCAATACTGGTTGACCAGCTTTATGGCGCTCTGCAATATCAGCCGCAACAGCTTTAAATTTGCCCTCCATTGTCGCGAAAATTAAATCTGGTTTATCAATACGCGCAATAGGTTTATTCGTAGGAATAACAACAACTTGCATGTTGTAAATATTACGGAACTCTTCTTCTTCCGTTTTCGCTGTACCAGTCATTCCTGATAACTTTTCGTACATACGGAAGTAGTTTTGGAACGTAATTGTTGCCATTGTCATCGATTCATTTTGGATTTCTACGCCTTCTTTTGCTTCAATAGCTTGGTGTAGCCCATCAGAATAACGACGGCCTTTCATTAAACGACCTGTGAAACTATCAACAATAATGATTTCTCCATCTTGAACAACGTAATCAACATCACGGTGCATTGAAGCATGTGCTTTTAAAGATTGGTTGATCGCGTGTAATAAACGTACGTGAGTTAAATCAAATAAATTATCAACACCAAAAGCACGTTCAGCTTTCGTAATACCACTTTCCGTTAATGTAACGCCTTTAGTTGTTTCGTCGTATGAGTAATCTTCTTCTGGAGTTAACATGCGTACAAATGCATTTGATTGAACATATAGTTTTGCTGTTTTACCAGCTTGTCCAGAAATGATTAAAGGTGTACGAGCTTCGTCGATTAAAATCGAGTCAACTTCGTCAATTACTGCGTAATACAATGGACGTTGAACACGGTCTTCTTTATAAAGAACCATATTATCACGTAAATAGTCGAACCCTAATTCATTGTTCGTCGTATATGTAATATCCGCAGCATAGGCTTCTCTTTTTTCGTCTTTTGATAAACTGTTTAAATTTAGACCAACAGATAGTCCTAAGAATTTATATAATTCACCCATTTGCGTTGCGTCACGGCTCGCTAAATATTCGTTAACAGTTACAACGTGTACGCCTTTACCAGTTAACGCATTTAAATAAACTGCCATTGTGGAAGTTAATGTTTTCCCTTCCCCAGTTTTCATTTCTGCGATATTACCGTCATTTAGAGTAGCTGCCCCCATTAATTGAACACGGAATGGATACATACCTAATACACGTTTTGAGGCCTCACGACAAACAGCAAACGCTTCGGGTAACATTTTTTCTAAAGTTTCACCGTCTTGATAACGTTGTTTAAATTCAGTTGTTTTTTCTCTTAATTCATCATCTGTTAACTTTTCCATTGTTGAAGCAAGTGCTTCTATTTGATCAACTATTTTTTCTAGTTTCTTAATTTCTTTTTTATTCGGATCAAAAATTTTACTTAATATGTTGGCCATAAAATTTTTCACTTCCTATATAGTCTCACTCTCCATTCTAACAAATAGTAGAGGGTGGGGCAAATATTGTTAGGCTTTGGGCTTAGGTAATTGGCTTTAGTTGTTCAAGTTCACAAATTCCGGGAAGCTTTTAATATCCATCATTTTCCTGTCGTATTGGTTGGAGCTCTAAAAGACAAATTTGGAGTGGAATGGCAATTCAACCACGAAGTTGCTGAAGGATAAATCATTTAAAATGACAATATTTATTAACCTATTCTCGTGTGAATAGGTTTTTTTATTGATTTAGAAGACTCGAACCTTTTTGGTAATGTGTAAAAAATTTCTAATTATTTTTTCCTATGAATCATATGCATTACTATAGGGATTTGCAATCTATTACGAGAGGATGGATCAATTGCAACTAAACCAGTTACAAGCATTTATTTCCGTAGCTGAATATTTAAATTTCACTGAAGCCGCAAATCGTATGTTTGTCACTCAATCCTCTGTCAGTCAACAAATTGCTCAGTTAGAAAAAGAAATAGGTGTACCATTATTCATTCGCAATAAACGTTCGGTTCAGCTTACACCAGCAGGATGTGTGTTTTTAAAAGAAGCGAAAGAAATCTTGCAAAAAGCTGATATTGCGATAGAAAAGGCACAAAGAGCGACACTAGGCTATATCGGTAAATTACGCATCGGATTTTTAGCTTACCCTGTGCGAGATATTTTGCCTAAGTTCATACGTAAGTTCAGTGAACGCTACCCTGAAATTGAGATCGAACTTAATCATTATAATGCCTCAACGTTAAATGAAAAATTAATGAGTAATGAGCTTGATGTTATTATTTCGGTTTCAATAGCAGTCAAACACCTAACGGGAATTGAGTATGAGGAGATTTTTTCAGTACCAAATTGTATTGTACTACACAATGAACATCCCCTTGCTAATAAGCAGTCGATACATATGAAAGATTTGGTCAATGAAAATTTTATCGTTCGTGATCATCAAGACGAGCCCTATTGGTTTGACCATACGATGATGATTTGCACGAAGCATAGCTATATCCCAAAGAAAATAATTCAAACGAAACGGATCGAATCTGCGCTAATGTTTATTGATGCAGGACATGGCGTTGGGATTTTCCCAAAATATATGACTATAAATGCTAGTCCTAATCTCGTATTTGTACCGATAGAAAATGAAGATCCCATTCAAGTAGTAATTGCACAAAATAAAATGAACATTAATCCATCACTAAATCTATTCCATGAAAAATTAAAGAAGGTATTAAATGAACATATTCTCGTTCATTTATAAAGGTTTTGAGCCAGGTTAGTTGCTGGCTCTTTTATTTGTTTCCCAACATATAATAGGCAGATGGCTCATGGGAGGAGAGTTGTATTAAAAATGGCAAAAAATCAAAAGTTTGTTACATATAGTTTGCTCACATTTTTAATATTAGTATGGGGTGTTAGCTGGCCGATCTATAAAAACGCGGTTCCCTATATGCCTCCCTTCCTCTTTGCAGGATTTCGCGCTTTCGTTGGAGGAATAATTCTTTTCCTCTTCATATTAAACCGGTTGCATCTGCTAAAGTTCAAGGAAAATTGGAAGTTTTATTTATTATCTGCCACTTTAAACATCACGTGTTACTTAGGAATTCAAACAGTCGGTCTCAACTTCCTACCAGGTGGTCTTTTCTCTGTTCTTGTTTATTTCCAACCAGTTTTACTAGGACTCCTCTCTTGGTGGTTCCTAAAAGAGAACATGACAATCCTAAAGATATTCGGATTAATTATAGGATTTATTGGGATTGTTTTTGTGAGCGTAGATGGTTTAACTCTTCATTTATCAGTCTTCGGGGTGGTTCTTGCACTTGCCACCGCACTTGGTTGGGCTATCGGAGTTGTCTATGTAAAGAAAAATAAAAACCGTATCGATGCTTATTGGATGATTGTTATGCAACTGATTATTGGAGGAGCGACTCTACTTATTGCGGGAGGCATTACAGAAAACTATCAAGAAATAGTTTGGAATACAGATCTCATTTTAACTTTAGTATGGGGCTCAACACTGGGCATGCCGATTGCACAATTTATCTATTACAAGTTAATGAATGAAGGCGAAGCGAGCAAAGTAGGCGCATTTACTTTTTTAGTGCCGATTATCTCCGTACTGATTAGCGCTTTATTTTTAGGAGAAGCAATAACGATGAAACTCTTTATCGGGATGATTCTTGTAGGTTTAAGTATTTACTTGGTAAATGTGAATTTCAGGCGACCACTTAAGTTGAAGTTGCGTAACGAAAAAAAGTGCCAAGAACAAATTTAGTGTTCCTGGCACCTTTTCATTAATTAGCGTATTGTAAAAGTTCTTTTTCGATTTGATTTACAACCGAATCTTCTTGATTCACTAATCCAATATAGAATTTACATTTTGGTTCAGTTCCAGATGGACGTGCACAAATCCATGAACCGTCCTCTAAAATGAACTTCAGTACATTCGAATTTGGTAACTCAATCGCAACTTCAGTTCCATCCGCCAAAGTAGCAATTCCAGTCTTATAGTCTTCCACTCTAGCGACTCTTAAACCAGCAATTTCTTTAGGTGCAAAAGCACGTAAATTCGCCATAATGGCACTTATTTTTTGTTGACCTTCTAACCCATCAAACGTAAGGGAAATCAGTTTTTCACGATATTGGCCAAACTTAGCATATAAACTATCCAGTACTTCCAATAAGGATTTACCTTCATTCATATAATAAGCTGCCATTTCAGCAGTTAATAAAGCAATTTGAACCGCGTCTTTATCACGTACGAAATCTCCAGCTAAATAGCCATAGCTCTCTTCATAACCAAACAGAAATGTATGCTCACCTGTTTCTTCAAAGTGTGCCATTTGTTCTGCGATAAATTTGAAGCCCGTTAATGTATTAATTGTCGTCACCCCGAAAGATTCTGCAACAGCAGCCCCTAACTCTGAGGTAACAATCGTTTTCACCATTGCGCCATTTGCAGGCAACGTTCCTTTTTCTTTCTTCGTCGATAAAATATAATGAAGTAACAGCGCACCTAATTGGTTTCCTGTTAATAAACGGTATTGATCATAGCCAGCTTCCTTCACTGCAACACCTAGTCGATCCGCATCAGGGTCTGTTGCTAATAAAAGTTCTGCACCAGTTTTATTTCCTAACTGAATTGCCATTTCAAAGGCAGCTTGTTCCTCTGGATTTGGGTATGGTACTGTTGGGAAAGCACCATCCTGAACTGCTTGTTCTTCAACAATATGAATATTTGTGAAACCAGCTTCTTTTAATCCTCTAACAGTTGGCTTTAGACCAGAGCCATGCAGTGGCGTATAAACAATGTTTAGATTTTTTTCGATATCCGGGCGTTGCATTAACCCCATTAAAGCATTGTTATAGGCATCATCAATTTTTTCTAACACTTCCGTACAATAACCAGAAGCTAGCAACTCGTCTTTCGTCATAGAACGGATCTCGAAAATATCCTCAACAGCATCCATATGGGAAACAATTTCATCCGCAAAAGCAGGTGTTAATTGTGCTCCATCTTCACCATACACTTTAAATCCGTTATACTCTTTCGGATTATGGCTTGCTGTAATCACAACTCCAGCAACCGCATGTAGATAACGAACAGCAAAAGATAGCTCAGGCGTTGGGCGACTTTCTGTAAATATGTATGATTGTATCCCGTGTCTTGCTAATACCCCAGCTGTTTCATAGGCAAACTCTTGTGAGAAATGTCGTGTATCATAAGCAATGACCACCCCGCGCACTTTTGCAGCCTCACCTTGTCCTTCAATTTGTCGTGCAAGTCCTTCCGCTACTAATCGGATTGTATGGTAGTTAATACGATTAGTACCAGCGCCAAGAAGACCGCGCATACCACCAGTCCCAAAAGGAACCGTTTGGTAAAAGCGATCTTCAATGTCTGATGTGCGATCTAAGATGGACTCTAGTTCTGATTTGTAAATCGAATCCGCATTTTCTAGCCACTTTGCATAGTAATTACTCATGAATATTCACCACATTTTCCTTTAATAGCTCTAACATTTTCTTCTTATAGGCTTCAACACCTGGTTGATCGAATGGATTTACCTCTAATAAGTTCGCACTGATGACACAAGCCTTCATAAAGAAGAACATTAAATACCCAACATGATACGCATCCAGCTTCGGAATACAAATCTTCATAACCGGAACGCCACCTTCTTCATGGGCTAGTACAACACCATCTTTAGAAGTTGCATTAATTTCATTCATCGAACGACCTGCTAAATAATTTAGTCCGTCTAAATCATTTAAAACAAAAGGAACTTCTATATCCTCTTCGATTTCATCAAAGTGAATGAGCGTTTCAAATAGAATACGACTACCTTCTTGAATAAATTGACCGATTGCATGCAAATCTGTTGAGTAAGTGACTGTTGAAGGATATAGGCCTTTGTGTTCTTTCCCTTCACTCTCACCAAATAATTGCTTCCACCATTCATGAAGTCTTTTCAAACGAGGCTCAAAGGAAGCTAGCAATTCTAATGAATACCCTTGTGAGTATAAATCAAAACGAGCGTTTGCGTATTGGTAAGCAATATTTGAATGGACATCGTCATTGTCGAAGTCTCTCTCTGCTTGTTGCGCTCCATCTAAAAATGCTTGGATATCAATTCCGCTTACAGCAATTGGTAATAAACCTGCTGCCGTAAAGACAGAATATCTCCCTCCTACTTCTGGAGGAATTGTGAACTGACGATATCCGCTAGTTTCTGCGATTTGTTTCAAAATGCCCTTTTCTGGATCAGTTGTTACAATAATACGATCTGCTGCCTCTGATCCATAACGATTTTCCATATATTCCTTCACAATACGAAATGCTAGAGCCGGTTCCATCGTTGAACCAGATTTAGATACGACATTGACATAAACACTCTTATCCTCTAAATAAGTAATGAGTTGCTTTAAGTAAGCACCACTCATGTTATTTCCAGCATAGATTACCTCTACACCATTGTTTGTACGGAAATAAGGCGTTAATGCATCAATGACAGCACGCGCTCCAAGGAAAGAACCCCCTACCCCGATCACAAGTAACACATTGGCATTTTCCTGAATCTCCACTGCCACCTGTTGAATCGCAAATAGTTCCTCCATAGAACAATTAACGTAATGCTTCATATCAGGAACTTCTACTATATGAAATTGTTCGGCGTTTTTTGGATAATCAAATTTCAGCATGATTTTACTCCTAAAAAATGCTTGCCCAAGTACTTGGAGCAAGCTATATTTTTATTACTAATAACTAATATAGTTATAAACGATAGATACGAAACTTTCAATAACAATATCTGCCTATACTATACACAAGAGTTGGAGGCAAGTGGTTTGGTAAATGAAAGCTTTAAGAGCTTCCCATTCAAAAACCACTCCTCTATAAAGATCAGGTAATGGATCCTATAATTCCTCTTTAATAAATGTACGCAAGTAATGACCTAATCTTTCTTTTAAATCTTCACGTTCAAGAGCAAATTCAATTGTTGCTTGGATAAAGCCAAATTTACTTCCGATATCATAAAGCTTCCCAACAACGTCTTGTGCTACTATACGCTCGCTATGGTTTAATAATTCAATCGCATCTGTTAATTGAATTTCTCCACCTACACCAGGTCTTGTTGCTTCAAGTGCTTTGAAAATATTAGGCGTTAACACATAACGACCCATAATTGCTAAGTTAGAAGGTGCATCTGCTGCTTTTGGCTTTTCGACGAATCCTTGTACCTCAATCGGTTTACCTTTTTCAATTTCATTTGCTGGATTAATCACACCGTATTGGTGAACAAGATTCATTGGCACTTCTTGAACACCTATGACAGATGCTTGTTCTTTTTCATATGTTTGAATTAATTGAGCTAATGCTGGTGTTTCAGCATTTAACACGATATCACCAAGAAGAACAGCAAATGGCTCGTCCCCGATGAAACGAGAAGCACAGTAAATCGCATCCCCTAGACCTTTTTGTTCTTTTTGACGGATATAATGGATATTTGCAAGATTTGTAATTTCTTGAATCTCTCTTAAATCATCCCACTTACCTTTTTTAGCAAGTAACTCTTCAAGCTCATACGTTTTATCGAAATGGTCTTCAATCGCTCTTTTATTACGACCACTAATAATAATGATATCTTCAATACCTGATTGAACTGCCTCTTCCACGATATATTGAATCGTTGGCTTGTCCACGATTGGTAACATTTCTTTTGGTTGTGCTTTTGTAACAGGTAGGAAACGCGTTCCTAAGCCTGCTGCAGGAATTACAGCTTTTCTTACTTTTTTAGTCATTTCAACATCTCCAATACGTAGATTAAATACAAATAAATTTAAGCTCAGTTCTAATTGTACTATATTATTTCTATTACAATCGTAAACATTCTATAAATTAATACTAGCATAAATACGAATATCTTCAATATTTATCCCTAGAAAATTGTAACAATTTGGATTTTATCGGATGTTTTTGTAAAAAATAAAACCTCTAATTTAGGAAAAGATGTCCCTAAATTAGAGGTTAGTAATATTTTATTGAGTTTCAATTAAACCATATTTTCCATCTTTACGTTTGTAAACAATATTTGTACCATTTGAATCGGCATCTGTGTAAATATAAAAATCATGGCCTAGTAAGTTCATTTGTAGAATAGCTTCTTCATCATCCATTGGTTTTAAGCTAAATTGTTTTGTACGAACGATTGTGAACTCTTCTTCTTCTTGGGCAGTTGTATCTCCTGCACTAACACCAGTTGCAAAATAAACTCCAGCTCCTTCACGTTCTCGGAATTTACGGTTCACTTTTGTTTTGTGTTTTCGAATTTGGCGCTCTAATTTGTCGACGATTAAGTCAACTGCAGCGTACATGTCATGATGACGTTCTTCTGCACGGAGTGTTACGTTTTTCATCGGAATAGTAACTTCTACTTTTGTTTGTTTGTCGTTATAAACCTTTAAATTGACATTTGCTTTAGCTTCAAAATCATCGCCAAAATAACGCTCAATTTTTTCAATCTTGTTTTCAACATACTCACGTATTGCTGGAGTTACCTCAATGTTTTCACCACGAATGTTAAATTTAATCATGTAAACTCCTCCTTTTAATCAAATTCGCCTTGGCGTACTTGAGCCCAGATTTTTCAGGCTAAAATCTGTTACAACCGCCTGTGGCCTAACTTCATCCAGTCAAAGATAGACTTAAACTGAATGGTGATAACCTTCATCAACATTTCACCATCATTAAAAGTATTAACATTTGGTAAATGAAGTTAACCTTATGTAAATATATTCTACATAGTATGAAGATTATCCTGCCAATCCTGTCGAAATCTTTACATTCCTTCACAACAAATTTCGTGTATTTGAAAGTTGGCTAATGACTTTAATGTGAAAGAACCTCTTTTCTCCTACGCTGCTTTAATTCATTGATGATTAGATCTACTATGTCTGGTTGGTCTATTAATTGAATTCCTAGTTGTTTCCCTTGTCCAAAAGGACTAGACCAAACAATTTCACCAATCGCATGAATATTTGTCACATCCAGAATGAAATCGACTTCAATTTGAACTGATTCATTAATATAATGCCCAATTTCGGCTTCCGTAAAAATTTTTATACCTCTTGGACTTAAATCTAGAATTTTACAAGGATGACTCTTTTGCTCTATTGCTTGTCCATCCTTACCTTGTATGACGAAATTGGCTTCAATTGGTTCGTTAAACACAAATCGAAAACCTTCTTGTCTCTTAAAAATCATGAGGTTCCCCCCAAAAATATAGTCAACTTTCTTACTTTTATTATCAATCTGTAGACGGAAAATGTCGAATGAAATCTATGATTATGGTGGAGTTTTTGTTTGGTGTGTTCAAGGATTTGTAATTAATTTTAGGAGGTAAAAATAGAATAGGTCGCGTTGGAAAATTATAATAAAGCCCTGAAGGTATTTCACCCTCAGAGCCTATGGGAATGTATAAAATTGTATTGTTGTTTAGTGACTAACAACAATTATACTAGTTAATAATTATTGCTAGGGTGTGATTTTGAATGTTGTATAAATTGGTTCTACTTTTTTTTATCATAAAAAGTTCCATCTTTATAAACCTTACTATACGGGTCCAAATAAGCATGTAATGAATCTTTTTTCTTTTTATGTGTTTGCATGTCTTTTCGAATAGCATTTAAAAATATTTTTAGTTTTGTATCAAGTAATTTTTCATATTCCACAAGAGATTTCCCAAAATTGTTCTCATCATCTGAAAATGGTGGAAGTATTAATGGTTGTAATTCATCTCGCTTATTAAGCAATTCTTCTACCTGTTTAATAACATCTTCCCGTAATTTTTCACTTCCAAGTTCCACTAGTTGAATGAGTTCATCAGTCGTTTGTTTCCATACTAGTAAACTCTCTCGAATCATTTATACTTCCCCTGTTGTGCCAAATTGTTGCTGACGATTGATTTGAATAACTTGCTTCCACGTATCACGAAATTCAGTTGTTAAATTCATTACTTCATCTATTAATTCAATTTTATTTTGTATGTTTGCTTCAATTAATTGGTGGATCATATATTCATATAATGCCATCATGTTTTTAGATACAGGGATTGACATGTCTAGAGTTACCATTAATTCGCGAATAATATTTTGAGCTTTTTGGATATTTGTATTTTTAAGTTGAATATCTTTTGTTTCGATACCTTTTTTTGCCTGATTTAATAATTTTAAACAGCCATTATATAACATTAGTGTTAATTCCCCTGGTGAAGATTGGGTAACACTATTTTCTTGATAGGCCTTATATGGATTATTGATAGCCATAGGAACACTCCTCTATTTATGAAAAGTTTATTTATTATTGCCCGCCAAAGGCATTCATTAAATACATAGATTGTTGATTTGCTTGTTGAATGGCTTTTTCCATTGCAGTGAACTGTCTCCAATAGCGGTCTTCTACTTGAATTAGTCGTTCTTCAAAACGATCAATTTGATTATCATAGTTATCCAATAGACGGCCTAGTGTATGAGAGTTATTTACGGATGAATCAGATCCAGCTTTTTCAATAACAAGACTTCGAGTATCTTCCAATATTGAAACTAGTCTTCTTCCTAACCCCTTTTCAGCTTTATTTGTACTATCAGCTGCAAACAGTTCGTAAACCCCATTTGGATCATTAGAGATTGCTTCTCTTAATTTACTTTCATCTAATATCAGTTTTCCGTTGTCGAGGTAATTTTTAGATGGAGTAATACCAATATCACTAAGTCTATTTACACCAGTTAGAGCTTCAACAGTTGAGTTTAATTCTAATCTCAATTTACTTAAAGCACCAGAAAGGATACTATCATTACGTAATGTTCCACTTTTTGCTTTTTCTTCCCAAAGCTCGATTTGCTTTTCAGTCATTGCTTCTTTTTCATCGTTAGAAAGCGGTTGATAATCTCGGTATTTTTTTTCATCTATTTTATCATTTAATTCTTGGATAAGTTTATTATACTCATCAACAAATTTCACAACTGATTCAAGAACTTTATCTGTATCAGTAGATGAACTGAAGGAAATACGTGTATTTGTTGCTTGCTTTATTGTTACTTCAAATCCGTTAATTGTAAAAGTATTTGAGCTACGTTCTGTTGCCAAACCATCTAAAGTAAACTTTGCATTCTTTCCTTCTGTTCCGCTTCCATTCCATGCGGCCGCAACGTTCGTTGATTCTAGATCAGTAAACGTTTGAAAAGCAGAAGACATGGTAATTTCTATTTCATTTCCAGAAGCATTATTACCTGAATTTTTTGCTGTTACAGAAATCTTACCTGTAAAAGAATCATAAAACGCTGTTATGTTTGAATTGTTGTTAATTTCATCTAATACATTTTGCAATGATTTTTCAGTTGGGTCAAACGAATATGTAAACGCCTCTTCAGCTGTTTGTAGCGTTCCATCTTCTTTTATCGCTCTTATTGAAATCGACTGAGTTCCAGTTAGGTTAAAGCTAGATAATTTTGCATTTACATCAATAGGTGTTGGAGAACCATTAACTCTACTTTTAGTTCTCATTGTCGCTTTCTCAGCCAATTGTTGCACAGTAATTGTTCCTGAGAAATTGCTAATGGAATTAATATTCTTTACGGATACTTCATCTGGTGAGGAAGTAGTTGTTGTTTTTTGTATAAATGTTGATTGACGAAGCATGGTGTCACTTGCTAAATTACGGAAATCAAAAAGCTTTTTATTTACTTCTCTATAATCATCTCTTTGCCATTCCATGTATTGTTTTTTTTGTTCAATTTTTTGTAATGGCAAACGTTCCGCAGTCATTAACTCTTTAATCATTGTTTCGGTATCCATACCACTTGCTAAACCACTAATTCGCATACAATATTCACCTACTTAAATTTTCTTATCTACAATAATTCCAACAAACTCTAACATTTCTGCATACATATCCATCAATTTTTTGGGCGGAATTTCTCGAATTACTTCCTGTGTATTTGCATTCACCAACGTTACATAATACTTATCTAATTTATCATGAAAAAGATAACGTAACTCAGTATTGGTTGTTTCTAAAAATTGGTTCATACTATTGATCATTTTTTCTGCTTTTTTATTAGGTAAAAATTCTTGTTCCATTCCATTATTAATTAATTTAACATCTTCTGTTTTCGGAAAATCCGAACTAAGTTTTGGATCATTATGTTCAATACTAGTTTTTTTCATAGTTGAATTAACATACTTAACATTTGAAATAGAATTTACCATACAGAATTCCCCCTCAATAACTACAATGGCTTATTATTAATATCGGTAAGAAACACAAATTTTAAAGTTTGCTAAACTAATTAAAAGAATTATGTTATAATGGCTTTTAAATTTGCAAGTGCTTATTGCTATTTTCATGATTTTTATGTCTAAAACTCTTGAATCATTGTAGTGTTGTAGGCTTGATTGATTCACCAACCTAATACTGTACCTGTTCACTCGTTTTATAGACTTGTTCATCATTTTTTTCAAGTTGATCCAATTGTTTCACAGATTTCATTTCGCAGTCATTAATGATTTCTCTTTATAAAATAGAAAACACCCCTACACCCATAAACGAAGTAGAAGCTTAGTTTACTTGTTTCTTAAAAATCTAGAATTCATAGTGCAAATGTACTTTCAATAATTATAATAAATATGTGATTATCTTTTTCTAATTTTTATGTATTTTTGTAACTTGTGCTTCTTTGTATTGAGATTGTTGTAAGCAGGTGTACGTTCGGCACAATCTACTTTTTAATTTCCCAAACCAAACAAATGTATCTATTTTAGATTTTCTTTAATTATATCCATACACTTGTAATTCAATCGATTCTATTAGTATATATAGAAAAGAGACTCTAGTATAACTAGAGTCCCCTGATATAATTTAAATTAACGAAGAAGTTGTAATA
The DNA here is from genome assembly GCF_049202975.1 of Ureibacillus sp. MALMAid1270. Lineage (NCBI taxonomy): Bacteria > Bacillati > Bacillota > Bacilli > Caryophanales > Caryophanaceae > Ureibacillus > Ureibacillus sp. MALMAid1270. The sequence goes on from NZ_JBMIRP010000059.1 coordinate 72,888, forward strand.
CTCCTTGTGGTTGTTGATTTGCTTGAGCAAGCATTGCTTGAGCAGCTTGTGAAAGAATAGAGTTTTTAGTTTGTTCCATCATTTCTTTCGCCATATCAACATCACGAATACGAGATTCAGCAGCTGTTAAGTTTTCAGCAGAAGTACCCAGGTTGTTAATTGTGTGTTCTAATCGATTTTGGTAAGCACCTAATTTTGCACGTTCTTCAGAAACAGTTTTAATTGCAGAATCAATTGATGTAATTGAAGATTTTGCACCTGATTGAGTACTTAAATCAATGTTGTTAATTCCTAAAGATTGAGTTCTCATATCATTTAGTGCAATTGTTGTTGTTTGACCTTGGTTTGCGCCAATTTGGAAGTCAATAGCATTACCAGATACTGTGATGTTTGCGTTGTTAGCTGTTAGGGCCTTATCAACAGTAAGTCTTAATCCACCAACATCTACCTTACCGTCAGTTGATAGAACTCCTGATCTTGTTTCAACAACTGAGCCGCCAGGAGCTGTTACAGTATAATCAGCTTTGACTCCAGTTTTAAAACTAATAGATCCACCAGTACCTGCATTATATGTTCCTTGTTTTATATTAAATTGGTATCCTGCTTGAGTGAAGTTCACTCCACCAGCCGCTGTTACGTCTGCTCCAGCTTGAGTTGCCAAAGTATTACCATCATTATCTTTTAATGTAATTGTAGCAGAAGTATTAGCGCCACTAAATTCAAGAATATATGATTTATTCACATCAAAGTTAGTACCAGTAAATGCTGTTAATGTAGTATCATCTGTAGCAGCTACTGCGCCACTTTTTGTTTGAATTGAATCGTCTTTACTAACAGATCCAACTGTAATATTATATACACCATTATTTAATGCATTAATAACATCAACATCTTTTACATTTGTAGCTGTAGTAAGTGCTGCATAATCTGCTTGTTTCCCTTGACTTCCATCTAATAACTTCATTGTATTGAATTCAGTTGCATTACCGATTCTATCAACTTCAGACTTCAATTGGGTAATTTCACTTTGAATAGCTTTTCTATCATCGTCTGTTGCAGTACCATTTGATGATTGAACAGCTAATTCTCTCATACGTTGAAGAATACTGTGTGTTTCATTTAATGCACCTTCAGCCGTTTGGATTAAAGAGATACCGTCTTGAGAGTTTTTAGAAGCTTGATCTAATCCTCGTACTTGAGCGCGCATTTTTTCAGAGATTGCTAAACCTGCAGCGTCATCACCAGCACGGTTAATACGAAGACCTGAAGATAATTTTTCCATTGATTTAGATTGTGCACCAGCTGCACTGTTTAATTGGCGGTATGTGTTTAGAGCCGCGATATTGTGATTAATTCTCATTTTAATTTCCTCCTTGGAATTTACCGCTCACTTCCTTGTGAGCATTTTTAATTGTATGTACCAGAAAATTGAGCCGGCCGAATTCTCATTCTCTGTTTACATATTTAATATCGGAATGATTTGAATAGAGTTTAATAGTTTTTAAAACTTTTTTTGAGAATATTCGACTTATTTTTTCGTAATTTTTAGCAGATCTAGACTTTTTGCTACTGATTCTTGATTTGAATTTGAAATATCTTGTCGAAGCTCTCCACGAACTACTTCAATGTTTCTAGGTGCACGAATAGCGATTTTTACTTGTTCACCTTTAATTTCCGAGATAAATATTTCAACATCTTCCCCAATCCAAATTGTTTCGCCCACTTTTCGAGAGAGTACTAGCATATACTCACCCCTTTACACTTTCAAACGAGATTTTGTGTCGAATGTCATATTGTTCATTATCTAATATAACTTGTTTTGCTTTTTTGTTGGTTGTGTTTAACACGATTGGAGCTTTTAAATTTACCGTAGAATGTCCCAGAGTTTCCTTCAATGAAACAATGGCAAATACAGCAACTTCATTTTCACTTTTCACTTCTAACGCGTGTACTGTCGATTCATCTAAATCAAAATTATATTTTTCTGTTACTGCATAGGGACTTGTTATTATAAATGCTAGACCTTCAGTTTGTGTAGATTGTAGGATTTGAAATACACTGTTTTTTTCAATTGGTAAAAGGGCAAAACCTTTTTCATCTTCAAAACCAGGTATACCGTGTTCAAAATGAATTATATTTTCTGGATTGATTTCAATTTCACCCATGTATGCTGTTTTGATTTTCATTACCTAATACTCCTTAGATTTTTATTAGATTAGCCAATCTATTTTTATCGATGGATATTGCAGCATTTCGACTTTAACTGATCCTGGTGTGTATTGATGGATAGGTTTATTGATTTTTGTGTTATTGATGACTTTTTGTGGTTCTATATTAATGTCAACTTTACTTGGCTCGTAATTCACTTCCACACTTCCAGCTTGTGGAATAAATTTAATATTTAAACTAGAATAAAGTTGTCTTCCTCGACTCTTTGCGTGTTGAACAATAGGATTTCCTCCATTTTCAATCCGCATCAGATCATTACCTTCTAGTGCTCTTCTAGCGATTCCCTCTAAACCCTCCTGGATACTTTGCTGAGCAATTTCGGCAGTTCGACTTCGAGTATTCTTATACCCCATACTTTCTCTCGCTTCAAATGCATCAATTGACAGTTTTGATTTAGTTGTTTCAACCGAAAGTTTTGCATTTGGCTGTTGAAGGTCGAGTTCTGCCTTTAGTTGTTCGATTCGTTGAACTGGTTGCCTAATATTAAGTCCTATTTTTGCATCAGTTGTTTGGATTTGTAATTTTGGGATATTCAAATTTTCTCCCCCTTAAAGAAAGCGTTTGGAATTTATTCCAAACGCTTTCTATTATCATCTTAGAAAATCTACTAGGGTTGGTTGAACAATTCTCGCACCTACAGATAATGCAGCACGGTGAATGGATTCTTGTGTAATCATTTCTGTAATTGCTTTTTCGTAATCAATATCTTCATTTTCCGACATACGTTTTGTTGCAATAATTTCTTGTGATTGAAGACGTTCGTCCATTAACTCTACTCGATTCTGACGCGCACCAATATTGGCACGTTCTTCCAATAGTTTATTCATATTTAGATCTATCGTTTGGATATGTGATGAAAGTTCTCCACCTGTTTTACGTTCAGAAATATCAGAACTGATTTGCGTAAACATATCATCAATATTTTTCAATATGTCAATTGGTGCGGAATTAATTTGTATATTAATACCGTCAAACACTTCTATTTCGATGGTATTTTTGAATGCTGTATCTACAACATTCGTATCATAACCATTACCATCATAAGGTGCCGTAGTAGTTTTCGTTCCACTGAAAATATATCGATCACCTATTTTTGTATTCGCAAGATTTTGTACATGTTCTCTTAATTGCTGTAACTCAGCATCAATTTTAGTACGATCCTCAGGGGTTGTCGTATCACTTGATGCTTGAACTATTAATTCATTTGCCCGTTGTAATGTTGCGCCAATTTTATCAAAAGTATCATCTGTTGTGTCTAACCAGTTATACGCTTCCCCGATATTTCTAGAGAATTGCTCAACATTGTTCAACTCGGTACGATAACTAATCCCTTTCATTGCAACGACTGGATCATCAGAAGGACGAGTTACTTTTTTACCTGTATTGATTTGCTCTTGCAATTTGCCAAGTTTTGAGTAACTGTAGGAAAGATTTTTAAGCATATTGTTAGAGAGCATTGATTGAGTTACACGCATATTTTTTACCTCCTACTATAATCCAACACGACCCATACCGTTGATGATTTTATCCAAGGTTTCATCAATGACTGTAATCATACGAGCATTAGCGTTATAAGCTTGTTGGAAAGAAATCATATTTGTCATCTCTTCATCTAACGAAACTGAACTTACAGATGCTCTTCGTTCAGTAACTGCTTGTTGAAGTGTTGCAGCATTATATTGTAAACGGCTTGCCTGCTGTCCATCTACACCTAGTTGGCCGATTAATCCTTCAAAGTAAGTTTGGACACTTACATCTTCAAGTGCACCTATTTTGGCAAATTTAACATTTGATAGATTTAATGCATTCTTACCATTCCCTGGTTCTGGATTAGGTAAGAAAACCCCCGGATTATTCACATCTTCTATTTCCTGTGAACTTGATGCTGCGATTAAACTAGGATCATTAATTAAGTTCTGTGAAACATAAATGTTCTGTGCTGTAATTTTATCCACTGCACTTGCATCTGTTGGGTCTATTGAATCTTTTTCCACAAAGAAGTTTTGACCTTTTACACCGCTTAAATCCGTTCCTAATTGATGTATACGATTAAACTCTTTTGCAAATTCGCTTGCCATTATATCCAGATTTACTAGCATTTCTGAATATAATCCTTTTTCAATCGGAAGTCCGTTTGAATCATAACCTGAACGGTAACCATAAGAGTCTACTAATCCTTTATATTTTCCTAAACTATTAAAATTGTTAATATCATTAACAGTCATAGTATTAGTCGACCAATCATTACTTAAAGGTGTTTCTGATCGATCTTCATTTACTTTTACAATATGTAATCCTGTAATCATCCCTTTAGGAGTGATTCCATCTGTTTCTGTATCTACCCCAGAATTTCGTAGTTGCACAAAATCTTTACCATCTACTAATTTAATTGTGTTACCATCTTTTAATTTTAATGAAACAGTTAAAGAACCTTCAGCGATTGCTAAAGAATTCCCACCAGATTTTACATGTTCAATTTCAACAGGGAAATACGTAGAAAGTTGATCAATTAAATTGTCACGGGCATCGTATAAATCATTTGGCATAAAGCCGTTTGGTTCTACTGCTATAATTTGTTCGTTAATGCTAGCAATTTGTTCTAAAATTGAGTTCGCTTCTTTTAATAAAATACCTATTTCTTCCCCAGCGTTATCTTTTAATTGTTTAATAGAGTTATACATGTAGTTAAATGAATCAGCTACTGCAATACCTCGTTGAACAACAACAGCACGAGCACCTCCATCTTCTGGATTTACGTGAAGATCTTGAAGTGAATTCCAAAATTCATCCATCGCTTTCGCTAATCCGTAATCAGAAGGTTCATTTACTATGTCTTCCATCTGTGTAATAGAGTGAGATCTCGCTTCCCAATAACCCAATTTATTGGTCTCTTGTCTAAATTGTTTATCAACAAAACTGTCACGTACACGTTCAACGGCCGATGCTTGAACACCAGTACCGATAAACCCAGGTGTTTTTGGAGTATCTAAACCAATACCAGGGTATCCTAATGTAGGTTCCATATTCACTCGTTGACGAGAATAGCCGACAGAATTGGCATTAGAGATGTTATGTCCCGTTGTATATAAAGCACTTTGTTGTGTAAAAAGTCCGCGCTTACTCGCTTCTAAACCCATAAATGTGGAGCGCATGAAGTCTCCTCCTTTAAAAATTATTGATTAGCTTCAAATAACGAAGTGTGTAGTTTAAATAACCACACACTTTTCTATGCTTGTGAATCAAAAATTGATTTTTTAGGTTGTACATTTTGCCCTTTTACTTGTTGACCAGAGTAATTTATTTGTTCTTGCCTTGGGCGAACCATATCCAAAGTCATATTTACAAACTGTAATGACTGATAGACTAGCTTTTGGTTTAAATCATTTTGATTTTTTAGCTCATTTACAACTTGCAATATACGATTCCGTATTTGTTCTAATTGTTCACGCTCAATTTCTGAATTAGCTGCTTCGATTACATTTGAAACAGTAGGAATGCCAGAGAAATCGAATCCTTGCGATTTTAGGTAATCCGTTACCAAAACCTGACGCTGTTTTTCAAGTGTTTCGATCGCTGCTACATGTGATTGTTCGTTTTTTAGTATTTGGTCAAGTTCAACCATGTCACCCTTTTTAATAACTTCTGTTTTTCGAAGAGCCAGTTCAAGCAAACTTCTATGCACTTTTTCAAGTTTTTCTAATGTATCGACGATTGTTTGTACTGACATTGGTTTGAACTCCTTTATGATTATCTGCGGTAGTATTTCAGTATATCTTCAGCAACTTTGCGTGCATCAACTTTGTATTCGCCTGATGCAATTTGTTCTTTTAGTTTCTGAACTTTTTCTGCACGCTCAGTATTAACCGTTGAGTTTACTTGCATTTCCTTTGCAGCTGAAGAAATTTCAATTTTATCTGCAAAAGTTTTGCTTTCACTCGCAGCTCTCAATTTTTGTTGTTGTTTATTATACGGATTTACATTATTAACTCCATAAGATGTAATTTTCATAATTACCCTCCCCTCAAAAACTTTTATTATTATTTATTTCGGTCAGTTCACAAAAAAGTTAAATAAAATATTATAAAAACATTAGACATGCTAATTAATAAATTATTATTTTCATTCTTAATTTCAAGAAAAAAGCCTACATTCTAGTTTGAACCAAAATCCTTGATTTAAGTAATGGTTCAATTAAATGTAAGCTTTATTATTATTCTTTTTTATTAGCTAAATAGGTAGCTCTATCATTGTTCTTAATTTTTTCTCTAAATTCCTGTGCGGCTTCAAAAGTTCTAAGTTCTGTTTTAATTTCATTTGTACAGTTATCACATAATTTTCCTTTATTCGTTAAACGGCCACAGTTATCACAAGGATAACCGAGGTTCGGAAACATTGCGGGATGTAAGCGTCCTTTACGTACCCATTTGTATAGTAGTTCATGTTCTACACCTGTTGCCTCTACAATACGTTCAACCGTCGCAGCACGATTTTCGCGTTTTCTCAGGAACCGATAGACGATTTGATACATATTTTCCTCATTTTGAACACATTTGTGGCAAACGTCCCTTATACCTGTATAGTTAAAAAATTCCCCACAGCTTGGACAATTTCGAATTTCCGCCATAATAATTCCCCCGATAATTTAAACACTCTATTTTGTATATCGACAATATAAAATAATAATTTATGATTTTCTGTTTATTCAATTTTAAATGCTACATTTGCAGATACAAAAAGTAAATGGAATACACAACATTGATAAATTTACCGAATGGATTGGGGGAATGAATTTATCGCATGGTTACAACATTAACCCTTTATTACAGTAAACGCTCTAACTGATTTTGCACCCGCCTCGATCAACGCTTTTCGTGCATGTTCAATCGTCGTGCCGGTTGTGGTGATATCATCAACAAGTAATACTTCTTTATTTTTTACATCCACATTTTCAATACGCTCAAATAATTGTGGTGAATTGATGCGTTCTTCACGCGTTTTTTCTCCTTGTGTTTCAGTTGTTGTTTTGACTAAAAAATGTTGATACGGAATGTTTGCAGCTTTTAATAATTCATCGACATGAGCAAAGGTACGTTCCTTCAGTTTCGATGGATGCATTGGGATTGGTACAATTATTTCATTACGTTTTGAAAGGTGCTGGCGGATTTGATTTCGAAAAACTTTAGCTAACGCTACATCATGCATAAATTTATATCGATGGAGGTAGTCTTTCATTTTGTCGTTGTATTGATAAAGTGAGACAACATCAAAAGTCTTATTAGTCTCCGCGCCTAAATCAACAGATTCAAACTCCCCCTCGCATTGCAAACAAATCGTTCGTTCAAACGCATTCCCTAATAACCATTTCCACGTTACCTGTACATTTAACGGAGTGCCACACAACAAACAGTTGTAAACTTCCTTTTTCATCCCTTCTCCCTCCCAAATCCCATCTTATTCAGCCGCCGTATTTCATTCCTTGCATCATCCATTTCTGTCGTAATTCCGTGATGAAAGTAAACGATGTCTCCATCTGGAAATTGAACATTCCTGCCCACACGTCCGCTAATTTGAATTAGTGCACTAGATGTGAAAATTTTTGATTCAGCCCCAACGACAGCTACTTGTACATTTTTGATTGTGACTCCACGTTCTAAAATGGTTGTTGTAAGTAAACCTGGGATCTCCTCATTCCGAAGCTTCATTACTTTTTCCTTACGATCTGAATCCTCAGCATAAACACTGAGAATGTCTGGATGTATACTTTCAAATAGTGGCGTTGCTATTTTCATGAGTTGAATTGTTGGGAAGAAAATTAAAAAGGGCTCGTTATTTTGTAATCTTTCTTTTGTCCATTGAACGAGTTTTGTAGGAATAATGCCTTTTTCAATGGTTTTCGTGTAGTTCCATAACGGTTCAAAGCGAGGCACTGGGAGTGGGTGACCATGGAATCTCTTAGGAATAAAAGAAACTCCCCATTTTTCTTTTTTCGTTCTAGCCAGAATTTTGACAGATGGTGTGGCAGTTACGAACACTGTTGGTGCACCAAGTTTCCCAGCTTTAATTACCGCTCTCTGTAGTGATTCGTCAAATGTGTAAGGAAATGCATCTGCCTCGTCTACAATTACAACATCAAATGCTTCTTCAAATCGATATAATTGGTGCGTAGTCGTGATGATGAGTTGTGCAAAGCCTGTTTGTGTTGGCGAACCACCATATAAAGCATGAATTGTCGTTTGAGGGAAAACTTTTTGAAATCGGGGAAATAATTCAAGCACTACATCTGTACGTGGGGTTGCAATACAAACTCGTTTTCCTTGATTAAGTGCAAAATGAACTGCAGGGAATAAAATTTCGGTTTTCCCAGCTCCACACACGGCATGAATCAAATGATTCCGATTCTCCGCTAGACTTTCTATTAATTCGCTCGAAGCCTTCTTTTGCAATGGTGTAAACTGACCTGCCCAATCTAATACATGTTTTCTCTTTAATTTCGAAATTCCACCTTTCCACAATATTAGATCCGTACACCGACTCATCCTTCCCATATTGATGCAATGTCTACAGTAAACACATTTCTTTTCACACCGCGCACAATCAAATTCAATAAACTCCTGCTGATTCTCGTTGTGGCACCTATTACAGTGATAACGTTTCATTTTAATGATTCCAAATGAATGAACGCGTGTTGTTATCGCATTTTTCACTATAAAAAAACCGCGCTCAATATATTTCTCAACTTTCTCTGTTGGAAATGGTGTATGATTACTTGTCCAAACTCTCCCCGTAAAGAAATCCCTAATTTTCGGTTCAACTATGATCCCCTTATAAGCCCGATACCCTTCGCTTTTATTTAGCTTAAACCACAAAGAAATACCTCCTCTTTTCATTTCAATTACATAATAAAAACCCCTGTTTCTAAAAACAGAGGCTAGTTTTATTAAAAAAATTATGATTGCGTACTGAATCCCGACAATTTCAGTGAAAATCCCGACAAAAAGTTAAATAATCTCGATATTTCTCTGAATAATCCCGACAAAATATTAATTATTCCCAACATCTTTCCAAACTTACACATTACTTAGAAACGAAAACTAAATCTTCTCAACCCATGTTACTCCAATTGACCCTTCACCTAGATGAGTGCCAATTACTGGACCGAAATAACTTAATTGGAATTCCACATTTGGATATTTTTCATCTAGTTCATCCATCCATGCTTTTGCTTCTTCTTCGCAGTTTGCATGAATAACTGTAGCTTGTAGACGCTTGTACTTCACGCAATCGGAACCTAATAGTTCTTCAACACGTTTTAATGCTTTTTTCTTCGTGCGAATTTTTTCAAAAGGAACGATAACTTTATTTTCAAAGTGAAGAACTGGCTTGATTTGTAACAGTCCACCTACAATGGCAGCTGCTGATGAAAGTCGTCCACCGCGTTGTAAGTGTGATAAATCATCTACAACGAAATACGCTTTCATTTTTGTTTTCATCTCATTGAGTTTCCGTATAATTTCTTCTACAGAAGCTCCTTTACTTGCCATTTCACTTGCTTTTTTCGCGTAATAGCCTTGTGGTGAGCATGAAATTTCGCTATCAAACACGTGTACCTTAATGCCTTCTACCATTTCAGAAGCCTGTAAAGCTCCTTGGTATGTGCCACTAATACCACTTGATAAATGGATCGAAATCACTTCATCATACTCTTTTGCTAATTCTTCAAAAAGCTCAACGAATTTCCCCACTGGTGGCTGAGTAGTCTTTGGTAATACTTTTGCACCGCGCACCTTATCGTAAAACTCTTTTGTAGTAATTTCTACTTCTTCTTCATATGCCTTATCTTCAAATGTGACACTCAAAGGAATCATTCGAATGTTATAACGTTCCCTTTCCTCTGGTGTCAAATACGCTGTACTATCTGTTACGACCGCAATTTTCATAATATCACCACTCCCCCTTGCCAATAGTTTACATGACTAATATCATATTGTGAACTTCTAATATGAAAATGAAATATTTCATTTCAAAAATTATATTTTCAATAGAAAAATCCCTGTGAAAATCTGCTTTTCATAACATACTATCTTATATTTTGTAATATTCCAATCCAAAAAAGCATTTCACAGTTGAAATGACTTTCAAAATTGCGAAATGCTTTTATATAGTTTGCTTATATTATTACAGCCTATTCTATTGATTACCAATATAATAAATACTCGTCACTTTCCAATTACCGTTTTCTTTCACAAAAACAGTTACTTGGCGACCCTCGTCTTGTAGTTCTGTGCCTGATGCAATTTCTGTCATATCCGTTAAAATATTTGAATAAACTTGTGCTTCATTTTCGCTATACTTCACAATTGTTACATCTGAAGCAACTTTTGAGATTTCATATTGTTCAAAGATTTTTTCAGCAACTAGCATATCTTCTTCCACTTCGAAACCTTGCGGATTATTAGATAATGTATTCACATATCGATCAATATCTTTTGCATTAAAGGAAGCAATATATTCGTCAAAGGCTGCAATAATCGCTTCTTTTTCTTCAGTTGGAACTCCAGCAACTTCTTCTATATTGTCACCCATTATTTCAAAGCCAACTGTACCTTCTTCTATAACTTGTTCTGTTTCTGCAAGATTCACATTTTGTTCTTCTTTATCATTACAAGCTGCTAGCAAAAATACCGCAAAAACAGCTATCAACCATTTATTCATCTGCCTTATCCTCCCGCTGCACAATTGTAGCACAATTTCTCATCTATGCCTATTGACTTACTCTTTTTCCAGTAAAATAGTGATATTTTAACAGTGATTCCACTAGAAATACCTACCATTTTCTTAATATCAGATTTTAAGACGAAATTAGATTTGAATTAGTTGCTTAACTTTATTAAAAATTTCTAATATTCTTTAGGTTGTTATAAATTTAACAATTCTAACCCTATGAAATAATAACAATATTAGACCCATATTAGTCAAATAAAAAATCCCAACCTTTTTCAGATTGAGATTCACAAAATGATTTTATTTTTAGAAACTATAACTAGGTTAATAGAATTATCGAACTTCTACCCAGCCATTTTTAATAGCCGTTACAACAGCTTGTGTACGGTCATTTACATTCATTTTTTGAAGAATGCTTGATACGTGGTTTTTCACCGTTTTTTCGGAAATGAATAAAGTTTCACCAATTGAACGGTTTGATTGACCATCAGTTAATAATTGAAGCACTTCACACTCACGTTTTGTTAGTAAGTGGAATGGGCGACGGATTTCTGTTTGATGGAAGTTTCCTTTGTTTTCGTGTTCACTTAAGCGACGGAACTCAGCAACTAAGTTTTTCGTTACTTTTGGGTGTAAGTATGAGCCACCGTTTGCAACAATTTTAATTGCATCGACGATTTCATCTGCATCCATTTCTTTTAGCATGTATCCTAACGCACCTGATTTTAATGCATGAGATACATAACTTTCATCGTCATGGATAGAAAGCATAATTACTTTAGCTTCTGGGAATTCTTTAATAAGTTCAGATGTTGCATCCACACCATTTTTTCCTGGCATATTAATATCCATTAATACCACGTCCGGTAAATGATCACCATATAAACGTACTACATTTACTCCATCATCACCTTCAGCAACTACTTCGAAAGAATCTTCAAAATCTAAAATCCGTTTAACCCCTTCACGGAATAGTTGGTGGTCATCGATAATAATAATTTTTGTCATAATTGTTTACCCCCTAGACTTCCTGTATATACATTTAATGTATAGACGTTTTTGTGATCATTAAGTTTCTAATTCATTGCGTATTCTTGAAGTGGAATTTTAAACATGATAAGAGTACCTTGACCAGGGTTACTATTAATATCCATAGTACCTTTTAGAAGGTCAATTCGTTCTTTCATACCAACAAGACCAAAAGATTTTTCTTTTACATTATTTATATCGAATCCGGATCCATTATCTTTTACATTAATATTGATATGTTTTTTTAACCATTCAATTTTTACCGAAATTTCAGAAGCTTCACCGTGTTTAATAGCATTATTCACACATTCTTGAACTAAACGGAAAATGGAAACTTCATAATCCGATGGCAATCTTGTTTCTGAATTATTCGATTGAAATTTTATTTGCACGCGTGGGTTATATTCCATTAACGTCGACAAATACTTTCTTAATGTAGGTATAATGCCTAAATCATCGAGTGCCATTGGTCTTAAGTCGTAAATGATTCGTCGAACTTCTGACAATGCCTCTCTTACTGTAACTTTTAAATTTCTAATTTCTTTTATAGCTGCTTCTACTCCTCGATCTCGATATGTTCTTTCGATGAGGTCAGAACGCATTAAGACATTTGCCATCATTTGTGCCGGGCCATCATGGATTTCTCTAGAAATCCGTTTTCTCTCTTTTTCTTGAGAAGCAATTATTTTAATTCCAAATTCTTGTTTCATTTTTGCATTTTCAAGCGCTTTACCAACATTTTTTAAATCTGATGTTAAATAGTTAATGACTACGTTTACTTGGTTGACAATATGTTCAGCTCGTTCAATTGTATCATTTAATTCTCTTAAACGACGTTCAATATCGTCACGTTTTTCTCTTAGTTGCTTCTCGTTAGCACGAGTAAGAGAAAGTTTAATTTGTAATTCGTTTGCATTTTCATATGCTTCTCTAACTTGTTCTTCGGAATATTTATCAAAATATTTACTTACTTCTACTAATCGATTTTTTGCTATTTTAGTTTTTTGCTCCAATAGATCACATTCATTAATAGTGATAGCTATTTTTTGTTTTACTAATTCAAGTTCAAGTTTTAATTGTTCAAAGTTTCTTCGACTTTGTTCGCTTATAATGAATATATCATTCTTTGAATTTGTAATAGTATCGATCATACGATTAAATATGACATCTAGTGATGCAATGTCAATTTTTTCATTCGATAACATAGCTGTTCTCCATTCCAGTAATATTAAGTAGGCTTAAAAGGTAAAAATTCAATTTTACAAGTAACCACTTAAGTACTACACTATTATAGCATTAATTTTTCAGATGTTGAAAATATCAAATAAATGTAATGAAAAATATACATAAATTTAATGTTTAGGGGGAATCCATATGCTTAAAAATTATAAAACAGTGAAAAGCTTTGGGGAAAAGGAAATAATTATATCAAAATCAAGATTCATAGCATATGTTGATCGTGCAGAAACTGAAGAAGAAGCTATTCAATTTATCGAAAAAATAAAAAAAATGCATCCATCTGCGACTCATAACTGTTCTTGTTATATGGTTGGAGAGCATGACCAGATTCAAAAAGCAAATGATGACGGGGAACCTAGTGGGACGGCTGGCGTTCCAATGTTAGAAGTATTAAAAAAACAAGGACTAAAAGATACGGTAGTTGTTGTAACTAGGTATTTTGGTGGTATAAAGCTTGGAGGAGGCGGTCTTATCCGCGCTTATGGAAAAGCTACCACAGAAGGTATATCTGCAGCTCAAGTTGTTGAACGTAAATTACATAATCATATGAAGATATCCATAGACTATACATGGTTAGGTAAAGTGGAAAATGAAATTCGTTCATCTCACTACATCCTTGAAAAAATCGATTATGCAGACCAAGTCGATATTTATGTCTACGTTTTGTGCGATGAAGAAGAGGCATTTATCAATTGGATGACTGAACTCACAAATGGACAAGCAGTAGTAAATAAAGTGAGTCAAATCTACCTAGAATTTGTATTGTAATGGTAATTTTTCGTTTACTGAAATTTATCCACATAGTATAATCAAATTTATGAGTATTTTATTCGTGACAATTTTTGACTAATTTCTTGCTTATACAACAAACCGTTTTTATTTCCATATATAAGGAGAATTATTAATGAAAAGAAATAAAACAAAAACAGGGGCTAAAGACAAGTTTATTTATGGTCTGAAAATATTTGTTTTGTTATGTGCCTCCCTTTTAATATGTCTAACTGCCTACGGAATCTATTTAACAAAGAAGGCAGAAACTGCAGCAAATCAAGCCTATGAAGAAATTGAAGATCGAGAAATTTCCGATAAGCGTGATGTGAAAGTTGAGCCAACTCATGACAATGTATCGATATTATTTATAGGTGTCGATGATAGTGAAGAACGAAATGACTCAAACCCACGTTCGGATGCTTTAATTTTAGCAACTTTAAATAACGAAAAACGTACAGTTAAAATGGTAAGTATTCCACGTGACTCTTATGTATATATTCCTTACTTAAATTATAAAGATAAAATCACACATGCGCATGCATTTGGTGGTACACTTGCTACGATTGAAACAGTGGAAGAATTATTCGATATTCCCATTGATTATTATGTGAAGATGAATTTTAACGCATTCATCGATGTTGTAGATGCTTTAGGTGGAATTGAAGTCGAAGTTCCATATGATCGTTTAGAATTAGACGAAAATGATAACTATACAATTCAATTAAAAAAAGGGCTACAAAATCTTGACGGACGTGAAGCATTAGCATTAGCACGAACTCGTAAAGCAGATAGTGATATTGAACGAGGAAAACGTCAACAACAAATTTTGAAAGCAATTGCCAATAAAGCTTCTAATATTACTTCTATCGGTAGTTACGGAGCAATCATTGATGCAGTTGGTGCAAATATGAAAACCGACATGAAATTCGGTGAAATGAAACAGTTCTTCTCCTATTTAATTGGAGGAATGCCTCAAATCGACACGTTGACATTGGATGGTGCAGACGGTAAAAACCCAGATACTGGTGGTTATATCTATGTTTTAGATGAACAGAATTTAATCGAAACGCAAATGATTTTAAAAAGTAACCTTGGTTTGATTAAAGATTCTTCAAACTTATCAACTGAAGATGAAAGCTCAGTTAACGAAACTGATACTGTGAGTAAAACAAACAAAAATTAATATGAAAGCCCTCGAAACAAAGTTTTCGAGGGCTTTTTAATTTATAATAAGTTCCTCTTTCCCTTCCACATAGTCCAATTGAATTTTATTTTTCTTCGAAGTCCTTCTTTGTCATTTTTTGTTCGATTTTGTTCATATAGTAAATTATCCTGTTAATTCACTTTACTACAGGGAACGCTTGTCTCTTCGTTAATGTTTGATTATTACATGCTTGGAAGGAGGTGAGTTGATGTTATTAGAAATTGAAAATCAGTTAGTATTTTTTGATTTTTCCCTTATTATGAGTTTTATTATTGCTTTCTTTGTCATCTTTTTGATTATCGCAGTTATTGCGTATATTCTTTCTGCAATCATTTATTCTACTACTGCTAAAACGAACGGTTTCCATGAAATTGCTTGGATCAGTTGGATACCGATTATTAATATCTATATATTATTTGCACTCGGGTCTAAAAAAGCATCTATACCTGAAATCAAATCAGATGCGTTGAAATTTACATTATTTTATTTTGGTTTAGCCATTCTTTCAGTCATACCTTTACTTGGATTCCTAACAGCGATCGCCATGGTTGTGTTGATGGCTTATTATTTCTACCGATTGTACTACCGTTGGACTGATGACCAAGGAAAAGCGATTATTTTTGTCATCTTAATGTATATTACAGGAGGAATTTCCTTCTATATTTACGGCCTCATTAAAATGAAAGACCGTTTTATGGCATGGTAAGGTAATAGTGAAACGACCCTTAATTATAGAAGAATAAAATCTCCAAACATAAAAGGCATCGTCACCTGATGCCTTTTCTTTATTTTGCAAGTTGCTATTTTCTTCGCTTGAAGTCTGCCTCAATTTCCTTTTTCCAATCTTTTTCGATTTTCCCCTCTTTACGGTAGTTGAGGACGGTTTCAGTAACTACAGAAAAGTTCATTTGGACACCTTCTTCGTCAGCATGGAACTCAACTGCATTATCCCCATCAATTCCCAATTCGTATGCAGTTCCAATAGCATCTATGTTTGCTCCAAGGAAGATAAATTCCCAACCAATCTTTTTCTGCTCTTCAATAAGTTGTTTGATCTTCTGATGATTAAATTCTCTGCTTGAGTTTTCTAATCCATCTGTCGTAATGACAAATAACACTTTTTCAGCTCTATGCTCTTTCATCGTCGCATTTTGAGCTTTTTTAATTTTGAGGATGGAATGGCCAATTGCATCCAATAAAGCTGTCGTGCCACTTACTTCATAATCCTTCTTAGTTAATGGTGCAATTCCGTTCACATTAATTCGATCATGTAACAGTTCATATTCATGGTTAAATAGTACCGTAGTAACAATCGCTTCTCCCTCAGCTTCCTTTTGTTTCGAAATCATTGCGTTATAGCCCCCGATTGTGTCTGTTTCCAATCCTGACATTGATCCACTTCGATCTAAGATAAATACTAACTCCGTTAAGTTTGTTTTCATAAAAAATACCCTCCATTTCGTTGTTAAATGAAGGATATCAAATCGTATGTTCTGTGAGGTCGCCTCAGAAGCGACATTTTTATGCTCCTAAAAGTTCTTGATCAAAAGTAAATAGGGCTTCATTGATTTCAAAGATGTTAAAGTTTTTATTTGTAATGAAATATTTAATAATGACATCAAACTTACTGCTATTAGATAAGGTGTATCCTGCAGTACTTAGCAAATCAATTGTCTCATCAATATTTAATTCAAGTGCTATGGCAAAGGCAAGCACCGTTTTCTTTTGAGGGGTATAGTCTCTTTTATTTCTTATCTTTGAAAAAAGTCTACGATCGACATTTGCTCTTTTATAAGTTTCGACATCCGTTTTCCCTTTTTCATCAATTAGTCGAAGTAGTCTTTCAGAGAATGTTTCATCAAGTTGATTTAACACATCTTCTAGAGAACGCTCACTAATATTGTAATGAAGCGATTCCTGTACCTCAGCAAACTTATCATCTGAATAGATTTGATATTGTTCATAGTTCGCACTTCTAACATGAAGGGTTTCCAGCTCTTCCTCATAATGATCATCTATAAATTGTTGAATCGATTGAAACAGCTTTTCACTTAATTGCACTGCTTGTTTATCGAAAACGACAATATATACGTCCATATCGTTATTTAATAAAAAGGAACTAATTGATGATATTGCGATTTGCAAAGCTTCACGTTTTGGATACCCATAATTACCCGACGAGATTAGGGGAAACGCGATAGACTGACACTTATTTTGGACAGCAAGTTTTAGCGAACTTTCGTAACATGAAGCTAAAAATGCTGCCTCATTTTTCGATCCACCTCTCCAAATCGGTCCAACTGTATGGATGATATATTTTGCATCCAACTTAAATGCATCTGTAATAACCGCATGTCCTACAGGGCATGTACCAATTACATCACATGCTTTTTGTAATTGTTCTTCTCCAGCTGCACGAAATATTGCTCTACAAACTCCCCCGCCTATCTGAAGTGATGAGTTCGCAGCATTTACAATAACATCCACTTTCATTTTCGTTATATCATTTCGAACAATGTGTAAAGGCATTTCAATCCCCCTTCCTTTAGTAACGCTTAACAGTTATGTCTCACTTTGATATTCAAAGCCCCACATTTTAGTTTTTAATAGTTTAAGTGAGCAGTACTGTAAATGGCAATCTGTATCTTATGTCTTTGCAAACCGAAATAACCAATTTTTTTCGAAAATGTGCGAGGAAAATAATAAAAAAACTAGAATAATATTTCTATATAAATCTTCTCTTCATTTAAATTACATTCTATTTTATTAAAAGATTAGGTTTTATCCATCTTTTTCCACAAAGAATTGATTATGAATGCGCTTACGCTGTTATATAGGTATAATAAATTTCTTATTGCTGTTATATAACATATTGTGATACTATCATTTTAGCAGATGGAATAGACAGAAAATTTAAAAGATTAGGAGATGAAAAGATGATTACATTCATAATTTGTATCGCACTATTAATCTTAGGTTATTTTACGTACGGTAAATTCGTTGAAAAAGTATTCGGGTCCAATCCAAGTCGTCCAACTCCAGCATATGTGAATGCAGATGGAGTAGATTATGTTCCAATGACTACCAATAAAAATTCATTGATTCAATTATTGAATATTGCTGGAACAGGTCCAGTATTCGGTCCAATTGCGGGTGCTCTTTATGGTCCAGTAGCATTTGTATGGATTGTTGTAGGGTGTATTTTTGCCGGTGCTGTTCATGATTATTTAACTGGGATGATTTCAATTCGTAACAAAGGAGCTCACCTTCCTGAACTGGCTTCCAAATTTTTAGGGAATTTCATGAAACACGTTGTAAACGTTTTCGCACTTTTATTACTCATTTTAGTTGGTACAGTGTTTGTTACTTCCCCAGCGATGTTAATTAGCAATTTGTTAGATGGACAAGTTGCACTTGGAATGATTGTTGCAGTTATTTTTATCTATTATATCCTTGCAACATTACTACCAGTTGATAAAATTATCGGTCGCCTTTACCCATGGTTTGGAGCAGTTTTAGTAATCTCAGCTGTTGGTATCGGAATCGGGTTAATTGTAACAGGAGCACCCATTCCAGAATTAACATTTGAAAATATGCATCCAGGTAGTTTACCTATTTTCCCATTAATCTTCTTTACGATTACATGTGGGGCATTATCTGGTTTCCATGCAACACAAACACCAATTATTTCTCGTACAACGCAAAATGAAAAGCAAGGTCGTAAAATTTTCTACGGTATGATGATTGCTGAAGGTATTATCGCGATGATTTGGGCTGCAGCTTCTATGAGCTTATTCGGCGGTTATGGTGGCTTACAAGAATTATTAGCTGCTGGAGGTCCTGCTGCTGTTGTTAGCCAAGTTTCATTATTAATGATGGGTACAATTGGTGGTACACTGGCTGTTATTGGGGTTATCGTTTTACCAATCACTTCTGGTGATACTGCATTCCGTGCAGCACGTATGATTATTGCAGATTATTTCAAATTCGCTCAAGTTAAATTATTGAGCCGTTTATGGATTGCAATTCCATTATTTGTAATTTCCTTCTTATTAACAAGAATTGATTTTAATATCTTATGGCGCTATTTCTCATGGGCAAACGGTGTAACTGCTGTTATTGCACTTTGGGTAGGCGCAATGTATTTATTCATTGCAAAGAAAAATCACTGGATCGCTACAGTTCCAGCTACATTTATGACTTCTATGTGTTTCGTGTATATCTTATATGAACCAACAATGGGATTCGGCATTCCTCTGACTGCTTCCTACGTTGGTGGTGCAGTTCTAACAGCTGCAATTGTCGCGGCATTCTTCATTGGAGGATTTAAACAACGCGGCACTTCATTCTTGCTTGAAGAGGATGTTTCTGGTTTTCAACATGTGAAATAATTAAATTGAAATAGCCGAGTTCGGAATTTTCTGAACTTGGCTATTTATTATTTTCTTACATTCTTTCAATTTGTCTTATACAATTATAACAACACCATCGACAAGTACGAAATTAACTCTAAAGTCGAGCGTTCCTTTATTTGAAACTATATCAGTCGGTGGAGATTCGATATTATCGTTTTCATCAGCATTTTCTTTTTACTTTTCTTATGATGTTCTTATGATGTTTTAAAGTTCTCCTAAAGAAAAAAGGGCCCACAATGGGACCCTTTTTCCAAAGTCTTATTCAAATTTAATCTTACTTTCCGAAGCACCTTTTTTAAATTTCATTTTTTGAACATTTTCAGCTCCGCGAATTTCGATTACATTTGGACCTTCAATTGTTACTTCCTCAATTTCAGTACCTTTAAAGTCTAAAATTGCACCAGGTTGTTCTGGATTAATTGTAATTTTTGTGTTCTTGAATCCATCACCGTGGAATTCTGCATATTGACTTGTAACAAACATATTGTTCAATTTTGCATGAGCAGCTAAATGAATTTCAACACTTGGATCAGTAATAGTGATTTTATTTGCATGATATCTTGGTTCATCTAATTTAATCACTATATCAGCTTTTCCTTCAGATGCCTTCTTAAAATCAATCTGTACCATTACTGGGTCATGGTCACTTGCACGTCCAGCCATATCTGTAAAGTCAGCGTTGATGTGAAGAATATCGATTTCTGTATTTCCAACTAGATTATTTGAAACTAAAATGTGATCTAAAACTTGTGAATTTCCTTGGAATAAATACGTATAACGATCTGGAGCCTCGACTTTATTAATCATATTAGTCATCAGTTCTCCCTCATGGATCTTAAGTGCATCTGAGAATTGGAAGTCATTAAAGTCACCTACAGAAACGACGTTAGCATCAGGATTTTCTGATTTAATGTCTTTAACAAAGTCATACACAATCTTCGCAATTTCCTTACGCTGTGCTTCACTTTCGTAAACAGGCGGTTGTGTTGAACCGAATAAAGGAGTATCTCCGGACTTAGAGTTCCAGTGGTTTACAATTACAATCACTTCTTCACCTTGGAAGTTGAATTGTGCTGCTAAAGGTTTACGACTGCTATTAAACGCTGGATTTGTTGGGTCAATTCGACCAGGATTCAATGTTAATGAACCATCTTCATATTCAACAGATGTAGTTGCATCACCAACCGGTATAACATTTCCGTTTCCATCCTTCGATAAACTTACACGTTCTGGATTAAACAAGATTCCGACACGTATATTCGCATTTGGTGCGCCACCGTCTTTATTATTTTCTGGATCGATGTTCACGTACTCATATCTAGGTCCACCTGCATCGACAATCGCTTGAATTAAACGTTCATAACTTTCATTTGCCGCTGAATCACCCGCTAATTGTCCATTATTATCCTGCACTTCTGTTACACCGATAATATCAGGACTTTGCATATCTTTAACAAAAGCTCTTGCTAGTTTTTGAGCTTTATCGTTTGACGTTTCTTTCGTGTTATTTGAGAAGTTTTCTAAATTATAAGATGCGATTGTTAATTTCTTTTCATCTTTTACAATTGTAGTCGTCTCAGGTTTAGCTTCACCCTTCACGAATGCAGCTTGCATATCTTCTAAATCAACATATATTTTATAGTTTTGGAATCCATAATTCACGACACCTTGGATTGTACCAACGAATTTATCACCAGTTGCTACTTCAAAATCTCTAGCTGCGTTGTTATCGTACATTTTAAATTGAATCCGGTCCGCATTTGCATTATTCTCTTCAAATAATACACCGCCGTGAATTGTGTTTGTCTCTCTATTCTCAAGCACTGTAATTAAATCTCCGTGTTCTTGAGGAGCAACAGCTTTCACTGAACCTACTTCCACTAACATACCTTCAAGGCTTTCCCAGAAATCGATCGCATCTTCTTGTGGATCAAATTGTGAGAATCCATCGTTATCAATAACATTACTCGGTAAATTTGAGCTTGTTATGATAAATGGTTGAGGAAGATTAACCTTTGCTTCAACAACTTTGACAACTCCACCACGATCATCACGGGCATTAATTTGAGTGACAGGTAAATCCGTATCACGCTTCGTATCATCATATCCATCAATATGATATTCATCTACTGTTCCAGTTACACTTACAAGATTACCAACTTGAACTGTTGCTTTATTTCCTGTATAAACTATGATACCCTCGGATGTTTTTGCGTTCCCATCCTTTTTATCGTCTGGTGTTTGCATTGTGAAGTAGTTCCCACTACCGATTTTGTAAGTATACGTTACAATACCTTCAACATTTTCTACTACTTTTCCTTTAAACGGTGAATTGTGTCCTACCCCTTGGATATCATGAATTTGAATGTCTTCCACTTCGTAAACAGTGTAAGTAAATTCACTCACCCCGCTACTCGAGAGTCCATCTTTCACCGCAATTGCTTTTATAGTGGTATCTTCATCAATAATAATCGGCCCTTCGTATGATTGACCCTTCTCAACAGTTGGTACAGTACCGTCAGTTGTATAATAAATTTGAGCACCTACTGTTGATGTAGATAAAATTATTTTAGTTCCAGCAAGAATTGTTCCAGATGGATGGGAAGCATAAACTTTTTGAACTGTCGTTGCATCTTCAACAATATCCCCTTGTCCACGTGGGATAATTTGATAGTCTTGATCAAATTGCTGGATGATCCCTGTGATTGAATCGTACGTTGTTCCAACAGACAAGTTTAATGTACCGGTTTCATCACGAATTAAAAATTCAGTTCCATCTTCTGCTTTTGCAGTATAATTAGCCCAGCCGCTGCCTTTATTCACATCGATTAGCTCGATATTTTTAACAATTGCTAATTTGGATTCATTCTCTTCGTTTATTTCTACTCCATTAAGCTCTTTAGGCTCAGGTATATCTGCTGTTGTTTTTTGTTCTACTTTTGCAGAATCTAATTGTAGTAGTCCTCTATAATCTTGTAATGAACCACTTACAATAATTTCATCGCCAATTTCAACATTTAAAGAAGTTGGTCGCACTGCGATTGCCGCAGTTGAGTCTTGAATATGGATTGTATTTTTCAGTTTCGCAGCAACAATACCCTTTACAGTCGCACTACCAGTTCCCTGCGTACGCGCCTCAGTAATAGTAATCACATTAGGTGTTTCCGGGTCAACAGGTCCACCCGGATTTCCATCGCTCAAGTGTTTACCTAGATCCGTAAAGTTATCTTTTCCTAAACCGGTCCATTCAACTTCAGGAACAAATGCATCGTATGGATTTGTATCACCAGTTAGGACTTTACTATTTCTAATTAACGTGTTATCAATTGTTTTTACTGTAGTTCCCCAACTAGTACCAGGATCTACTCCAACTTGTCCAAATGAATCAATGACTGTATCCCCTTTCTTTAAGACAAGGGTATCGTCACCGTTAAAATTAATTACAGTGTTATTCTCTAAATCTCCTACTGCTTTAATAGCTTCAACTGCCTGGCTGTTATATAGAACATAAACATCACCATTCTCTAACGTCCCTGATAATGTCACCGCTTGACTTACTGTAGATGCACCATTCGAATAAATTTCTAATGTGTAATTACTTAAATCAATAGCTTTTCCTGTTCCATTATAAATTTCTATCGCCTTATTAAAACTACTACCCTCAATATACTCTGAAATAATAAGATCCGTTGCTATTGTTTCCGCATTCGCTGTACCTGGTACGACTGGAACAGCAACACTCGCCACTAAACTAGTAGATAAAAATGTATTTATGGATTTCCTCCATGTTTTTCTACTCATTCTATTAATCTCCTTTTCAATTGAATTTTTTATTTTATTTTCAGTTAAATCGTACTAAAAATTTATTAATTCCCTATTAAGCAATGTAAATTATTTGTAAATACACTTTATTCTGTTAGGAAATGTTAAAACCTTCTTTATAAATCATAAAAATGGATTAAACCTAAAATTTGATTCAAATTCATTAGATTGGAGAAATCTTTTTAGGAATAAAATCTTGCCTGTAAATTACAAAGTCCTATCCTCATCCATCTAAAATTCTGGATAAAAAGACCTTTAAATTTTTAACAATTATTCACAAACAAATTTCACCTCTATACTGGTTTTAATTGACATTTATGATTATATTTTTAATCATCCATTTATATTCCGCATACAAAAAAGCTGTCCTCCCTAGAGTTCAGCCCTCATATCAATATTAAAAATAATCCACAAATGTTGGAATTCCCACAGGCAAAATATCTTCTAAAACGGCAATGATTTCTTTATTTCCCTGCAAACGTTCAATTTTCTCTAAATATTTCGGTCGTTTATAACCTAGCAGCATTGTTACAAGAGTTTGAATGGTTAGATGAACAGTGATTGCTTCATCGACATCAGTCACTTTCTTAATCGTCACTTTACCAGCAACTGATTCAATATCAAAGGTACCATTATTCCACTCAACTAAACGATCCTTTACAACAAATCGTATATGGAAGTCAGGCTCATCAAATGGGTATCGTTCTACAAATTTTTCCACATCGACAATACGAGCCATAAAATAAGGCGATACTTTTTGAATAATTTCGCTATCTTCTAATAAAAATGCGACTGGTTCATTTCCTGTTGTCTTTCCATAAACATTGTAGACCATGGATGTATGGGCAGACACGAAATTCCAAATCCCTTTCCGAGATTCTTCTGTTAAATAGATAATTTCATCTATATAAAAATTTTCTTCCATAATCCTGTAATACATATAGGCTTGAGGAACATCATCTTCATCATAATAAACAGCCGCCTGCAACTCGACATCTGTATCGACAAATTTTTCTTCCCAATAATCTTCATGGAATTTTTCATTCCATGCAATAGAGTTACGAATCATCGCTCCATGAGTACGCTTCGCAAATCGGTCATATACACTTATGAGATCTTCACTTCTTGTATCTACCCTTTTTATTTTCCCAGGTACTTCTTTATAGTTCGGAAATTGTGTATCTTTCACTTGGAATTCCACAATATCACTCATGATTTCCCAACCTTTTTTCCGATAATAAGGAATGGAAAACGGGAATAAGTACGAAATGTAACGTCCTTCTTCACGCATGATCTTTAAAGATTCTTTAATTAGTTGATTCATAAGTCCATGCTTAGAATATTCCGGGTAGGTACCAATTGCTGTTATTCCTCCCATTTCATAAGGAACACCATAGATATTTACTTGGAATGGTAAATTTAAAATTTGCGAGACCAGTTGATCACCATCAAACCATCCAAGGGCGTGCCCCTCATTAAACTGTCGACTTTTTTCACTTACAAAACTTCGATCTTTTTTTATAGACATTGACATCTGGAAAACATAGTTAAGCAAGTCGATGGACTGTACCATTTCATCCATACGAATTTCTCTCATTATCAGTCCTTTACGTTGACTCATTGTTTCACCTCAACTGTTGCACCAGTTAGTATTTTAAAGCGCAAAAATAATCGCTTGTTTCTCTTAGTACGTTTATATATACAGTTTATCATTTTTTCTACATTTTAACGGATTTCCTAACTACATCCTATCCAGAATATCTTCACAAACAAAAAAGCCTTCACTAATGTCTAGCAAGGCTTTCTTAAATTCATATTAATTTCTTTAATTTACACACTTCTTATATCACTTTCTTATTTGAACTATAAAGGGTTGCTTTTTTTTGAATCGCGCCTCGAAATACTCGATCCACATAGGTTTTTAAATGGCCATTTTCTTCATCAACACTAATGGTCATATATTGCCAGTTAGGGATTTTCAACGCTTGAATACATCCCATATTTAATAATTGAGTACTATTTTGAGCATTACGGAATTCTTCCCTTAAAAATATTGATTTCACATGTATTACATGTTCCTTAACCCGTTGTATTAAAAACCATCCAATTACCTGATGACCAGCTCTAACTCCCAAGCTAAACTTCTCATATTTTTCTGAATGAGCAAATGGAGATTGTTTTTTCGGGTACCAATTCCCTTCTCCCTCTAATAGCTCCACTTGATTCTTAGTAGGTAACAGCCCCCACTCGAAAAACTCAAGATCATTGTTACTGCGAAAATGTTTATTATTCCTAACAATAGTGGTTAGTTGACTTCTAAGTAAAGTATAGTGAATTGTGCTAGGGTGTAGTGAGGTCCAACTGTTTTTCCGAAGCAGTCCATCTATATAATAAAAATAATCATTTTTATCTCCAATATATTCAAATTGAATATGACGAATATGTTCAACTCTTGCTATATCTTCTAATAAATAGAAAAACATTTCTTCAAGACCGGTGTGTTTATTCCAATCACTAACAACCAAATATTTAATTTTCATTGAGGAAGTAGATTTATATTTCTTTGAAATAATAAGCCCTGCATACTCATTTTCACTTCTAGCTCCGAGAATTGTAAATTGTGACGGTGACTTCTCAATCATTTTTAGGAAATTTGATGGGATATGAGTTTGATAGAAAGTAGGATTTGTCATATAGTTTTCAATTGTAATTTTCAATTACAGATCCCCCTTTGGTAAGGCAACCATAATGCTTACTTAAGATAAATATTTGCAATATCTTCTAATCCCCATATACTCAACTACCTAACATCAAATTCGTTGGCAAACTGAAAGCAAATTATCATTGATGTATCGTATGATTTTTAAATTGCGATTACGACAAAAATACATTCCCAATTCAAATAAAAAAGTAAGAACTCAAATCGAGAGCGGATAACCCTTTGATAAAATTGCGGAAATATCGACAGGGTAATGGACTCTGGTTAATCAAAACGAATCTTAAAATCAAAAAAGCTACTACGAAGAATTGATAGATTCCAATTCAACGTAATAGCTTGATTAGTTAATCGTCTTATTAAAAATTTTCGCTAATTTTATTAAAGGTCTGTAATTTTTTCCTGCTAGTCCGATAATCTCTACGAATAATTCCAGTGCAACTAATATTACAGTAACAAGTAATATTGCTCCCCAAATCTTAGCCATTGAGAAGATGATTGCAAATAAACCAAACATCGCAGCAATTCCATAAATAATTAATACCGTTTGTCTATGTGAGAAACCAATATCAATTAAACGATGATGTAAGTGTGATTTATCTGGATCAGACCATCTTTGTCCATTGCGTAAACGACGGACGATAGCAAAGAATGTATCCGAAATAGGTACACCTAACATAATTACAGGAATGATGAATGATACAACAGTGACGTTTTTAAAACCAAGTAATGATAAGACCGCGATCATGAAACCAAGGAATAAAGCTCCTGTGTCCCCCATGAAAATTTTTGCAGGATGGAAATTGAAAAATAAAAACCCAAGTGTGCTAAATGCAAGTAATGCAGCCACAGCAAGTACAAATGGATTATTCCCCATGATAAACGCCATCGTTGATAATGTAATCAAGGCAATTGTGGAAACGCCTGCAGCCAGACCATCCAACCCATCAATTAAATTAATGGCATTTGTAATACCAACAATCCAAAGAATTGTTAATGGAATACTTAATAATCCAAAATCCATTTCCCCACCAAATGGTAAGTTAATCATATCAATTTGAATATCACCGTAGAACACAATAATTAAAGCTGCCACTAACTGGCCTAACATTTTTGCTTTTGCTGAGATCTCGTACATATCATCTAAAATACCAGTTATAATAATGATTGTTGCAGCAAGAACAATTGCAATTGTATACTCGCTTTCTGGTCGCAGAATCACTAGCCCTATAACAAAGGAAAGATATATAGCTAAACCACCTAATCGTGGCATAATCCGCGAATGAACTTTACGATGATTTGGAGCATCTACAGCCCCAATTTTAAATGCTAGTCGTTTAACAAGTGGAGTAAGTAATATTGACGCGATAAACGCCACTAACAAAGACACATAAATCATGTCTGTCCTCCTTAAATCAATTTATATGTACGATAAACCTTGCTTATTATATCACGAATAATTTAGAAAAAGTAGCTTTTCTCTATAATTAACATAATTCTGTAAATATATTCTAGTAGCTTATTATTAATTGCAATATGCTGGTAACAATATTTACATAACTGTTACTCTCTTCACTTTAGTTTTCCCTTCCGACAAGTAGTCATACCACCAAAAGTTTGATAGAATAACTAAGTGTCTACCATTTATAGTTAGACAATATAAAGGAGCGTAACCTAGATGTTTTCATTTTTTAATCGAAATAAAGAAAAAACTTCCTATCGCGAACTAAAACGATACTATAAAATCGTCAATCAAATAAATGAATTAGAAGCTACATATTCTCCAATGTCAGATCTTGAGTTAAAAGAGATGACAACTAAATTTAAAGAACGTATTCAAAACGGAGAAACGATTGTTGACATAATTCCAGATGCATTTGCAGTAGTAAGAGAAGCTGCAAAACGTGTTTTAAACATGCGTCCTTACGACGTGCAATTAATAGGTGGTCTTGTCCTAACAGAAGGAAACATATCTGAAATGGCTACAGGTGAAGGTAAAACATTAGTTGCTTCACTACCTACATACGTTCGTGCACTTGAAGGAAAAGGTGTCCACGTTATCACCGTAAATGATTACTTAGCAAAACGTGACTATGACTTAATTGGACAAATCCACCGTTTCCTTGGGCTCACTGTTGGTCTGAATTTACCAATGATGGAACAAAATTTGAAAAAAGAAGCTTATAATGCGGATATTACATATGGAGTCGGAACTGAATTTGGATTCGACTATTTGCGTGATAATATGGCTCATGCCATGAAAGACAAAGTTCAAAGACCATATCATTTTGCCATTATTGACGAAGTCGACTCGGTTTTAATTGACGAAGCAAAAACACCATTAATCATTGCTGGGAAAATGCCTTCAAATGAAAACCTACACCGTATTGCTGCAAAACTTGCTAAACGCTTCAAAATAGATGAAGACTATGATTTTGATGATGAAACGAAAGCGACTTCGCTAACGGAACAAGGAATTGAGAAGGTTGAA
This sequence comes from Ureibacillus sp. MALMAid1270, assembly GCF_049202975.1. Lineage (NCBI taxonomy): Bacteria > Bacillati > Bacillota > Bacilli > Caryophanales > Caryophanaceae > Ureibacillus > Ureibacillus sp. MALMAid1270. Next base: position 101,525 of record NZ_JBMIRP010000059.1, read on the forward strand.
GCTGCATTTGGTGTTGACAATCTTTACGATTTAGATCACCAAACACTATATCATTATGTCATTCAAGCAGTTCGTGCCCACGTAATGTTTAAAAAAGATGTAGATTATATTGTCAAAGATGACAAAATTGCATTAGTGGACATGTTCACGGGACGTATTATGGAAGGTCGTACATTATCGGATGGGTTACATCAAGCAATTGAAGCAAAAGAAGGCGTAACAATTACCGAAGAAAATAAATCTCAAGCTCAAATTACAATTCAAAACTATTTCCGAATGTACCCTAAACTTGCAGGGATGACAGGAACAGCAAAAACACAAGAAAAGGAATTCCTAGAAGTTTACGGAATGCGTGTTATTCAAATACCTACAAATAAACCTCGCATTCGTATCGATCAGCCAGATATTATCTTTGAAACAACTGAAGCAAAATACAATTATGTTGCAGAAGAAGCAAAAAGACGATATGAAAAAGGTCAACCAGTTCTTATTGGTACTACATCCATTTTACAATCAGAAACAGTAGCGAGATATCTTGATGAAAAAGGCCTCCCTTATCAACTATTAAATGCGAAAACAGTTGAACAAGAGGTCGAGTTAATCTCACAAGCAGGTCAAAAAGGCCGTATCACAGTAGCAACAAACATGGCTGGCCGTGGTACAGATATTATGCTAGGTGAAGGTGTAGCTGAACTTGGTGGACTTTATGTATTAGGTACAGAAAAACACGAAAGCCGTCGTATTGATAACCAACTAAGAGGACGTTCAGGACGTCAAGGTGACCCTGGGGAAAGTCGTTTCATTTTATCGCTAGAAGATGACATGTTCCGTCGATTTGCAAAAGACGAACTTGAAAAATTCAAAAAGAAAATGGTTGTTGATGAAACGAATCGTGTAACAAATAAAGATGTTCAAGAACTAATTGACCGTACACAACGAATTGTAGAAGGCGCTCACTTCTCAATGCGTGAATATAACTTGAAACTAGACGACGTTATTAATGATCAACGTCGAGTGATCTATACATTGCGTGATAGCATTTTACAAGAAAGCAACTTTATCGAACATTTAATTAAAATGCTAAATGAAACAGTGGACTTTGCAATTCGAGATAACGCTCCTGAAGAACTTAGCCCAATTGATTGGGATTTCAAGAAAATGGAGCAAAGCGTGAATTCCCTATTCTTAACTCCTGTTAGTATTAACAACGAAGAAACAAAAGTAAATCGTATTTTAGAATCAGTTCAGCCATCAATTGAAGAGCTAACAGAATTTATCGAAAGCTTTAAAGATAACAATGAAATTATGGCTCTTATTCCAAGAGTAATGTTAAGCTTTATAGATAGTATGTGGGTAAAACATTTAGAGCAAATGGCACATTTAAAAGAAGGTATTGGCTTACGTCAATATCAACAAGAAGATCCTATGCGTATTTATCAACGAGAAGGATTGGAGCTATTCGGCAGAAACTACCAAGAACTTCGTCGTAACACTGTGATTGAGATTGTGAAATTCATGAAGAAAATAAAAAGTATGCAGGAGGAACAATAATGGGTTTATTTGATCTATTTAAAAAGACCGATAAAGTCGGTAAAGACAGTACAATTGAGTCAAATGAAATAACAGGTAGTGTTGAAGAGTCAGGTAACTCTACAGAGGTTATTACAAAGCTTTCTTATCATCCTGAATGGGATGTTCCACAAGAGCAAAAATACATTTTTAACTTTTTAGCAAACGAACTTGAACCGTTAAAACCAAACCAACTTTCTCTTGCTGCTATTGACATTGATGTGGACCCAGCAAACGGAGCATGGCATGTAAAAGCATTTCTGCGTAGCTCTTTACCAAAGGCAATTGAGCTAGGAGAAATGGGACTATTCCTACTTGATAAAGATGGAAAAGTAATTGGTTCTAAAACATTTGACCTGAAGGCTCTTGGTTCGATCCCAGCAGAAAGTGCACGCCCATGGGTTTTCACTTTTGAAAAGAATACAATCCAAGCAGATGAATTACCTGAAGAAGGTTGGAAAATTGCCTTTAATTTAATTTCATTACGTGGCCATCAATTAGATTTAGATGATTCATGGAAAAGTAAATTATCTGAAGATCAAATTAAACAATTAGAAAACATCGTGAAAGATCTACCTAAGCTTGGTAAAACGGAAGTAAACTTTACTGGATTCCAAATAAAATTACTTGATGATAATGGCTTAGCTGTTTCAATTTTATTACGCAATGGTAGCGAAAAATCTGTGAATATAGAGCAATTACCACTTGAGATTTTTGATGCAAATCAAAAGCAAATTGCTAAGGGCTATTTTAAATTAGAACCTGCTTTATCAGTAAAACCAAACTCAACAAAACCTTGGACATTCGTTTTCCCGAAAGAAATGGTGAATGCTGAAGGTGCAGATTTAAGTAAATGGACTCCACGAGTAGCACAATAATAAAAAGTGTAGAAAAACAAATTGTTTTTCTACATTTTTTTTGTTGTTACTTTTTTATTGACCTTAAGAAGCTGATTCATTCGTCGTGCCAGTAGTTGTCTGCAAAATCTCACCTACATTTGCAATACGTTTAGCACCAACATAACGTGAACCCCAATATTTCGGATCGTTTAAATCTGTAATACTGACACCTTTATAACTTTGTGAATGAATGAATTTACTCTCCCCATAGTAAATGCCTACATGGGAAACGCTTTTGCCTTTACCAGTTGTATTAAAGAAGACAAGATCACCTGGTTGCAACTCATCTTTTGCTACAGCTTCACCAACTTGATATTGCATGCTCGAAGTTCGTGGAAGATTAATTCCCAAATCTGTAAAGACCTTCATTACGTATCCAGAACAATCAAACCCTCTCGTTGTCGTCCCTCCCCAACGATATGGGGTATTTAAATATTGTTTAGCTGTTTCTCTAAATTCTTCGGAAGTAAAATCAAATTCCTCCGCACTTGCTTCAGTTTCGAAATTTAATAGGAAAATTAAAATGATGCTAGTGATGATCGTACATAAAATATATTTTGATGTGATCCGATGCTTCATAGAAACCTCCAAAAATTAACATTTAAATTTGTCACTAGTTGTATCATGTGTAAAAATGTGTCAAATTAACGTTACAGTTTTGTAACAAAAATATTACAAAAAGTGACATAATCTTGATGTAGATGATTATTTTGTTGTTAAGGTGCTAAGACTTCTTCTTAATGAGGCAAAAATACATTGGCAGTCTGTCTTCTTAAATGGCAGTTTTGGTAATTCGTTTTTCTTTTGGAGAATTGTTTATCCCTCTCCAAAGTTTCTATTATCCCCAGTGAAACAATGATTATACATTATCATTCGTTCCTGATTCTTAAATAAATTACTACATATTCACAAATTACTTCCATCCCGATCATTAAACGCAAATCGAATATCAATTTAACATATATCCCCACAATATAAAACTATTAGAAATTATACATAATATACTAATATTTCAAACATTCTGTTACAATAATTATCATCATTCGACAAGAATTAACAAAAAATTATTAAAACTATTTTAATTTTAAAAAATGTATGATAGAATCCTAATTCGTACAACATCTATCAATACTATTTTCAGAAAGTTTTAATAATTAAAACAAAGAAAGAGGTACATATATGATGAAATTTCTGAAAGAAAACTTAGCCGTAGGATTTATGCTATTTGCATTATTCTTAGGTGCAGGTAATATTATTTTCCCACCTTTACTAGGTCAACAAGCTGGTTCGGAGTATATTCCAGCAATTATTGGATTCCTAATTACAGGTGTAGGTTTACCATTAATGGGGATTGTTGCAGTTGCATTAAATGGTGGTGATCTACAAGAAGTATCGAAACGAATTCACCCTATTTTCGCGATCACTTTTACATCAGTTGTCTATTTGTCCATTGGACCATTATTTGCGATTCCTCGTACAGGTGCTAGTACGTACTCAATTGGAGTTGCTCCATTTCTATCCGCTGAAGCTCAAAGTGGATGGTTACCTTTATTCATTACTACATTAATTTTCTTTGCTGTGGTTCTTTTCTTAGCTTTAAACCCTAGCAAATTAGTAGACCGTGTTGGTAAAGTGTTAACGCCATTATTATTATTAGTAATCATACTTCTTGCAGTGAAAAGTTTTATTACGCCAATTGGACCGATTGGTGAAGCGCAAGGTCCATATGTAACTCAAGCATTTGCAAAAGGATTTACTGAAGGTTACTTAACATTAGACGCACTAGCTTCACTTGTATTTGGTATTTTAATCGTTCATTCACTTGCAGCAAATGGAATTAAAGATCGTATGAAACAAGTTAAAATGACAATCAATGCGGGCTTCATTGCTGCAGTTGGACTAGCGTTTGTTTATATTTCTTTAGCATACATTGGTGTTACAAGCCCAAGCGTTACAGGTCACCTTAGCGACGGTGGAAGTATAATCGCTGCAGCAGCAAAAATACTTTACGGAAATGCCGGTAATATTATTTTATCTGCAGTTATTATCTTAGCTTGTTTAACTACAGCAATTGGACTAGTTGCAGCAAACGCAACATTTTTCAATAAATTATTCCCAAAACTTTCTTATAAATTTTTAGCTGTTGTATTTACACTATTTTCTTTTGTAATTTCTAACTTTGGTTTAGCAAACTTAATCACAATTACTTTACCTGTATTAATGTTCATTTATCCAATAACAATCGTTTTAATGTTATTAATTATGTTCGACAAGTTATTCGACCGTCGTCCAATTGTATATGCATTTCCATTAACCATTACAGCATTCATTGGACTTTATGATGGTCTTAAAACAGCAGGATTCGAAGTGAAATGGTATGGCAACATTATTAATTCATTACCATTGGCAGAACAAAGCCTAGGTTGGTTAGTTCCTGCAATTGTAGCTTTAGCAATTGGTTGGATGATTCACCTACTAACTAAATCTAGTTATTTAAGAAAAATTAATAGTAAATAAGTTGCTTGAACCTCCTCTATTTTGCATATAGTGCAAAGTAGAGGATTTTTTTGGGGGAATGTTAGTTGAAGAAATGGTTCAATTGGAAATCGCTTTTAATAGTTCTTGCCTCTTTAATTATTTTAATCGCTAGTTATACAATCTATCTCTATTTTGAAATACGAACCACATTTGAAGTCATTCATGAACCTCTTGAGATTACTACTAAGACTTCTAGTGAAAGTCCAAATTCCGATTCAAGTAAAAATAATGATTCGAATACAAGTCATCCCAATACATCTGAAGATGAAAACAGCGATTCACCTAAGCCCATCACAGTACTCCTCCTTGGTTTAGACACTTGGGAAACTTCTGGCCGCGCAGATACCATTCTTGTCCTAACTTTAAATCCTGAAGATGAATCAATGAAGATTCTAAGTATTCCTAGAGATACTTACACTGAAATTGTTGGATTTGATTTTGAAGATAAAATAAATCATTCTTACGCTTTTGGTGGGATAGAAACTTCTATTGCCTCAGTGGAAAACTTATTACAAATTCCAATAGATTACTATGTAACACTTAATATGTTAGGGTTTATCGAGATGGTCGATATTGTTGGGGGTGTAGAGGTAGAGAATGATATAGCATTTTCTAAAGAATCATTCTACTTTCCAGAAGGACATTTAACACTTACTGGAGATGAAGCTTTAAGTTATGTCAGAATGCGATACGATGACCCTCGTGGTGATTGGGGTAGGCAAATGAGACAAAGACAAGTACTAGAAAGTATCTTTAAAAAAGCCGCTTCCTTTAATTTAGTCTGGCAAGCACCTAGTTTTTTAAAGTCAATTCGAGAGCATGTCCAAACAAATCTAACTTTCGATGAGATGATTGAATTTCAATCTAGCTACAAATCTACATTGAATAATATTGATCATTTCAATTTTTCACAGGGGGATGGTAAGATAACAAATGGAATATGGTATTATTTCCTGAATGAAATAGAATTACAAGAAATGCGTAAAATGTTGCAAGAATCCCTTCTTTAAATCAGAATTATAAAAATACCTTTATTATTATATAAAAACCTGAATGGATACACTTTCAAGAAAGTAGATTCATTCAGGTTTTCACTATTTCAATAAATATTTTAACTATTATTCTATTTCCTTCGCTCTTTCGATAAATAAGTCCAAGTGATCTAATCTAACATTTTTATTTCCACCAAATAACCCATCGCCAATACCAATTGTAACCTTATTAGATGAAAGGATCGACACATTTTCATATGCCCAATGATCTGGTTTGATATCTTTAAATTGTTCTACATCTGGTTGTAATTTTAAACCAAATGCAATAACTAATACTTTAGATAATTCAGCACGAGTTATTGGTGAATTAGGATTGAATTTACCATCAGGATCACCTGTAAATGCCCCTTTTTTATATAGTGCAGTTGCAACACCTGCAAATTTAGAATTAGCACTAATATCTCGGAATGGTGAATTCGTATCAGATGTGTCTAAACCTAAAATTTCTACTAATTTTTCTGCCACTTTACCACGTGATGCATATACATTAAAATCTACTGATGCAGCCTTTACTTCTTGAATCTGTTCATTTGTGAATTTTGTAATTCTTTTGGCACCAACATATTTATTGCCCCAATAATATGGGTCATTTATGCTATCTACTTTGACTCCTCCACTTGTAGTAGCAGAAACAAATTTTCCATTACCTATGTATATACCTACATGAGAGATTCCTCTCCCTGATGTATTAAAGAATACTAAATCACCGATTTGTAAATTACTTTTTGAAACACTTACTCCTTGTTGATACTGTCCACTAGAAGTTCTATTCAATTGGATACCCATTTTCGAAAATACAAGTTGTGTATATGCGGAACAATCAATTCCATAAGTGATTGAAGTACCTCCATATTTATAAGGTGCTCCTATGTATGATAAAGCTGTATTTGTTAAGTCAGAAGCACTTGCAGCTTCTGCTTGATTTGCTCCATGGCCTGAAAATATCATAAACGATGCAAAAATTGGTAAAAACCATTTCTTTTTCAAGAATTCTCTCTCCTTTCCATCAAATAATTACTAGAGTAACTACTATTAGGTTATCACAGAAGAGAGAGTTATAACTTTTCAATTATATTACTACTTAACGAAATAAATAAAACTAGTTAATGTCATAAAGCAGAAAAAAACTTCTTAAAGTAGAATTTTTAAACTTTTAGAATCTTGTTGTAATTTATACGTAACAATAGCTGCATATTTTACCATTACTTCCAACTAAATCATCCTTTAAATAATAAGCAAAAGCTTCATATACGTCATTCTATTTCTCTTCACAACAAAAAAAGAAGGTAAATTTTTACCTTCTTTTTTAACGATCCGTTTTAATTAAGAGTTCTGAAAGGAAATTTTATTTATAACAATCGTCAATCGTGCAGGAATTGATAATTGCTAATTTTTTCATATCTGCATTTACTTCAACTTAGATAATTTTCTATTATTGCAATTTGCTAAGAAATACACTTAACTGCTCTTTAGTAACATTTTCGTTTATACCGAATAAGTCATTTCCAATTCCTAATGAAATTTGATTTGAAGCAAGAATTGAAACAGTTTTGTGTGCCCAATGAGTCTCAGGTACATCTACAAATTCAATCTCCTCACCAGTTTGTGTTAAACCAAATGCATTTACTAACACTACTGATAATTCCCCACGTGTAATTGGTGAACTTGGATTGAACTTCTTATTTTCATCTCCAACGAAAATACCTTTTTTATAAAGTGCATTTACAGCGCCAGCATATTCGTCCGTTGGCTTTACATCTTTAAATGGACTATTTGTATCTGTTGTGTCTATATCAAGTAATGCTGCAAGTTTAATAGCTACTTCACCTCGAGAAGAATAAACGCTAAAATCAACACTTACATTTTTTACTTCTTCTTTTATAGCTTTTTGCTTAGCAAGTTCTGCTTCAGATGTAAAGTTTGCTACTCGTTTAGCACCAAGATATTTTGATCCCCAATAATATGGATCATTGATTTGGTCAATAGCAACGCCACCACTTGTAGTTGCGGAAATAAAATTACCATTGCCAATGTAAATCCCTACATGAGAGACAGTTCTTCCATTAGTATTAAAAAATACTAAGTCTCCAGGTTGAAGATCACTTTTAGCAACTTTTTCACCAGTTTGGTACTGTTCTGAAGAAGAACGTGGTAAATTTATACCAAACTTAGAAAAGATAAATTGTGTATATGCAGAGCAATCGATTCCATACTTAATAGAAGTTCCACCATATTGATATGGCGCTTTTAAATATTCCTTCGCTGTTGTAGTTAACTCCGACTCCGAAGCTGCATCTGCACTATTAGCGCCGATACCTGAAAATAACATAAAAGATGCAAATACAGGAATTAACCATTTTTTCTGCACATTAACTACTCCTTCCAGTAAACCCTTAATTAGCTATTAATAGATTACCATAAAACTTAATAATGTTATTTTTCATTTATGTAACGTTTTTTCTATAAAATAGAAAGTACCGAATTTCTTGGTAATACTAGAAATTCGGTACTTTTATTTAAAAATTTATGAAATTTTCTGTCAATGCTGTAATATTCCTGTAACATAAAGTAGCATTATATTACATTTTTTATAGTTTATTTCCAATTGGAATCTATATTATGATCTAGAGTTCCAATCAATAATTCTTTGTTATAGCTTCCCTCTAATTACTTGAAAACATTTGAACCCAATAATAATTACCTTTTTTATCTTGTTTAACGCCTACTCCGATATTTGTATAACCTTGTCTAAGGATATTCTCACGGTGTGATGGTGATTCCATCCAAGCAACTAGTACACTTTGTGGGGAATGGAAATTTCTTGCAATATTTTCACCTAGACTCGTATATTGATAGTCAAAAAGTGTCGCCATATCCCAAGGATTTCCATAAAATGATGATTTATGTTCAAAATAGTTACGATTCACCATATCTTGAGCTTTAATAATGGCAAGTTGATTTAAAGCCAAATCTTGCTTTAAAGGGTGTAAACCAACTTTTTCCCGTTCAATATTTACTAACTTGACCATTTCATTTGTCCAATCAATATAATCATTGGTTGTATGAATATAGTCTTTAGCCAAATAATCATAAATAATTTCTAAATTATTGACTTTATCTTTAAACTTCTGTGCTCTACTAATAAGAAAAGTTAGCTGTCTTCTTGTTACATTTTTATTTGGAGAAAATGTTGTTGGTGAAGTGCCATGTATAATGCCTACATCTGCTAAAGATTCAATATAATCTTTAGCCCAGTAATTTCGTTGATAGTCTTTAAAGCTATTTTTGTTTTGTTGATCGACTTCGACCTGAAATGCAATCGCAATCATGGCAGCAACTTGAGATCTTTTTAAGGGTTCATCTGGATGAATATAGTCTACATGTTTCATGACTCCAAGTTCTACTAACTTTCTAATTTCATAAAAATATGGATGTGATATAGGTACGTCTAATGCATTCAACTTAAAATCTGATTCAATTGATACCCCTAACCCATTTACAATAACTTTTGCTGCTTCACCTCTACTAATGATATCACTTGATTGCATTCTCACTTTTTTGTTCTCGTACATATTCTTTAGTTTACTCTGTTGATCGTCATATGTTATCTCTATTTCGGTTAAAGCACTGGTTTCAGTAACTTGAAAAATAAAAAGGAGAAGGAACATTAAAAGTACGAATACTGATTTTTTCAAAACATTACTTCCTTTCGATTGTTATAACGTAAGCTAAACGAGTGATTAACCAAAACAAGCAAAAAGTTAAAAGTTTTATCTAATAAAAAATTATGATTCTTATAATCTATCACTAGCATATACAAGATTCATTCATTTTATTCTTCAATAATAGATTCTTTATGATATTTGTGTATTATTACGTAGGTAATTGCCATATTTCACCACACTCTATTATATCCCCAAATAATTCAATAATAAAAATATATTTCCACAATTCTATTAAAATTATACTTAAAAAGATATAATAATAGTGGTACAAATACTAAAGAGGTGTTTACAAAATGAAAAAACTACTACCTTCAATCTTGATAGCAATTTTCGTACTCTTATTGCCACTTCATACCTATGCATCTACCTTTGATGAGGTAAGAGATATAATAGAATTGAATTATGTAGGGGAAATAAATGGAGACTTAAATCATGCTACATCTATTGAAGAAATGATCGATATGCTGGATCCATATTCTGCTTATTTTACGAGAGACGAATATTACAGTTATGTAAATTCGATTAATCAAACAACAATTGGTATCGGTGTTATGATCGACAAACATGAAAAGGGAATCCTAATTTTAGATGTTTTCCAAAATGGAAGCGCCAAAAATGCTGGGATTGAGGTTGGAGATATAATCACCGCTATAAATGGTCAATCTACTGAATTAATGACAATCGAACAAGCTTCTTCCTTAATCACAGGGGAAGAAGGTACGTCAGTTTCACTTAATCTATTAAAAACAAATGGGTCTACAATAACAATATCAGTTACAAGAATGCCTTTTATTATAGACAGTGTATTTAGTAAATTGTTGTATGGAAATGTTGGATATATCCAATTCAATACATTTAGTTCTACCGGGGTTTCTGAGGTAAAGGAAGCATATCAATCTTTAATTTCAAAGGGAGCTACTTCATTCATAATAGACCTACAAAATAATGGCGGTGGTTATGTCTCTACTGCTGAAGGTTTAATTGGTTTATTTCCAGGAGCAGTTAATGCTTATAAATTGAGGATAACTGAAGGGGTTTATACAATAGCTGCAACTTCTCAATCAATTCAATTTCCTAAAAATACACGCGTACTGGTTAACCGTTTTAGTGCAAGTGCTTCCGAAATGACAGCTGCTTCATTAGTAGACCAAAATGCAGCAATTCTTTATGGTGAAAAAACATTTGGAAAAGGTACTATGCAATCCTTCTACCAACTTAGTGATGGTAGTATCTTAAAATTAACTGTTGGCGAATTTTTCGGTCCTAAAGGTACTATTGTCAATAAAACTGGCATTATACCTCATTATCAAACAAAGTCGAATCCAATTTATGATGCACATTATGATAGTATCATAGAAAAATTAAAGCATTATGAGAAACTTAATTCACTCTTGGAAGTTCCAACGACTAAACAATTTTCTGTTAATTTCAATAAAAAAATGATACTTCCAGAACAAGCTGATGCAATTGAATTAGTGAAATTAGGTGCGGAAAAAATAGAAACTAAACTTTCTCTAAGTTCCGATGAAAAGCATATAACTGTGTCTCCGAAAACTCCATTACAGCCAGGAGCCGAATATATGTTAATTATTCATCCTACTATTCAAGATAAAGTTGGTAAAAAAATGAAAGATGGATATTATTTAAGAATTACAGTTGATTCAAATGAATAATTCTACTAATAAATAAGTTTGCACCTATGTAGATAGTGAAAACCTGCTAGATCTCCGTATTTACCATACTTTTATGGGTAAATAATTGGGATTAGCAGGTTTTTATATTATTGAGCCACAGTTAATTCTTTTGCAAAATAAATAGCTGAAATTTCACTAGCAAGTTTTTCTGGTTGAATGTTTTCAGATAATAAAGCATTTTTTGTCAATCTTTCGACAGAACCTATTAAACTTTGAATAAATATTTGACTGCTAACTTCATCAGTTTGGAAAGTGTATAAATGTTTTTCATAAAAATTCTTAAACTTAAGTAGTAGTATATCGTATACAAACGGAGTATTCGTCTCATACAAGCCTATTTTAGTAAGATGTGGATTCTCAGCAAAAAAAGTAAACAGTCTAATTAATATTTCTTGAACTAATTGAGTAGTATTTTGATCAGTTTCTTGTGCATTTTTTGACTCATCAAATATTTTTTCCAAATTTGTTTGAAAGTCTATAATAATATCTTTATATAAGGATTCTTTACTTTCAAAATATAGATAAAAAGTTGGTTGTGTCACTTTTGCAGCTTTTACAATATCACTAATCTTTGTTTGAAAATAACCATATTCTGAAAATAACTCAATTGCTTTTTCACGTAAAAGCTTCATACTTCTTTCCCCATTGGAATTTACTTTTCTTCCTCTAGCCATATTACTCCACCTTATAACAAATCTATGTAAAATATATATTATGTATATTATACTCTTATATTATTTTAAAATCTAAATAAATGACTGTTAAAAAGGGATTTTTTTACACATTCCAGAGAATATCAGCATAATTGTAGTATATTTAGCAGAAAAACAATATTTCGTACAACAATAATACGTAGTAAGCTGAAAAGTTACATATAAAAAAATGATAAAGACATAAAGACTTTATCATTTTACTTACTATAATATTTCAAAATACCCTGATAGATAGAATCTGCATATATTTCTTGATATTCAGCACTTATTAGTTTAGAACGATCACTACTATTTGAAATAAAGCCTAGCTCTACTAATACAGATGGGAAAACGGAATTTGCGACAACATACCAATCTTGTCTCTTTACTTTTCGATCTACCATCTTCGCATTGCTAACGATTTGAGAATTGATGTTAGAAGCTAACTCATAATCTTCTTTTTCATTATCATTTGCTGTAACACTGTAATATGTTTCAGTTCCAAGAGCTGCCGAACTTGAGGCAGAGTTTACGTGAACACTTACAAAAATTTCAGCATAATGGTCATGTGCAAATTTCACGCGATCTTGCAACGTTGGATATGTATCTCCTGAACGAGTCATATAAACAGTTGCACCTGCTTTTTCAAGTTTTCTTTTTAAGTTAGATGTGACATCGAACACAATTTTTTTCTCTTGGTAAGAACTATAAACAGCACCAGGATCTTTTCCGCCGTGACCAGGATCAAGTACAATTATTCTACCTTTGAGTGGTGAACCTGATTGATTTATTAGTTTTAAATATGATTTATGAACATAGGCTTCTTTTCCTTTATAGGATACTTTAGCCCAAAATCCATTAATGGAAATGACGGATACTTCATCGCCACGATTTAACTCCCCAAGAACTGATGAAGTTGTAGTTGGTTGAGTTCGAACTCGAATAGAATTTGCTGTTGCTTTTCCGATTAAATTCGTTACACCAACTTCTTGATCTTCAGTATTTCTATCATTCTGGTTTTCAGTAGGCACTTCTTCATTTGTTTGTTCTTCAACCGTTTGAGAGATTCTAATATAACCTGGTATATTATTTACCTTCGTTAAGTACCAATCTCCAATTACTCCAAAAACGTCAATTGAATTACCTTTCGAGATTGTACCAATAATATTGGTATTTTGATTATTTTCTACATATACTGACACATTCACTGAAGCTATTACAGAACGTAATTTTACATTGATTGGATTTCCATCTTTATCAACAAATTTTGCATATTCCTTCGAAATATAAGCATATTTGTCTTGATAAACTACCTTAATCCAATTCCCTTCAATGGCATATGCCTTAAAAATAGTTCCTTCATTAACTTGTCCTACAATATTTGTTTTGTTTTCAGTTGATTTGGAAGAGCGTACATTTAAATAATTTGTAGTGGAAACTACTTTTCCAATATACTCTGATTCATTTGGTACATGAACTCCGCCTACTTCACCAACCGAAAGTTTAAACTCGTCATTGATTGCACGGGCAACAAAAATGGAAAAGTGTTCTCTTGTTAACTCTGAAGATGGATCATACTTTCCATAAGCACCTTGTGTAATACCATTATAATATAATGCGTTTATGTACTTGTAGTATGGGTTGTCCTTTGAGATATCCTTAAATGGAGACGGTAGTGAAACATAGCTATTTACATCTAATTTTAGTGCTGTAGCTAATACCTTACTCATTTCCCCTCGAGTTAACGGCTTATCTGGGTAAAATTTGTTTCCAGAAGTCTTTTCGAAAAACTCAAGACTAACTGCTTTTTCGACATAACTAGATAATAATGGTGTCCGTTCAAGATCGATGTCGCTAAAAGATGACTTTGTAACAACTAATGGCTCGAAACCTCCTGCAATAATTACCATTTTTGCAGCTTGGGCTCTTGTTACAAAATCATTTGGTTTAAATATATTCCCACTATTAACTGGGACACCGTTAATAACTCCTTGCTCTACCAAATAATAGATTTCCTCAGATCCACCTAGAGTTGAGGGAACGTCCGGAAAAACAATACGACTTTTAGCAGAAGCGTCGGAAACTGTCAAAATTGTAAATGTGATCATAACTAAGAAGAAAAGAAAACTAAATTTTTTCTTTGACATTGTCACAAACACTCCTTCCCATTAATATCTATAATTCTATCAAAAATTTGCTAATTTGACATCATACTTTTTGCCACTATATCCAAATTTAACTTTTGAACTAATTTTTTCTATAATTTTCTATATTCTTTCATTTTGGTTATTGGACATATTAGGAAGTAATTATATAAAAAAAGGTGGAGAATTTTAAGATCCTCCACCTAAGACAAATTATTTAAACTTATATTTAACTTCTGATTTTCCAAAAACAATCCAACTAAATGGAATGTAACGATACGTGAAATATACTAAATAATAACTAATAACATAAACAAGGATGAATGTTAAAAATTGAAATACATGGAATAGTAGACTATTTCCGCTAAATAAAACTTCTCTGAATACCATTAAGAATAATGGATGAATTAAGTAAATACCAAATGACATGATTCCGATGTTCATTAGGAATTGTTTGAATCGTTCATGTTTTGAGTTTGCAATGTAATTTGAAAGAATTAGAATCATTAACGCTGCAAAGATTGCATAGAAGCCCCAACTAAATTCATAGAAGTTGATAACAATAAATTCTGGTAATACTTTTTTTACATGGATCCAAGCGTTCATTCTCGTTAAATAATTATATCCAACATACACTACTAGAAAAATACCATAACAAGCAAAAACGATTCCAACTACTTTATCTCTGTACGATAAAATTTCTCTCATTTTTGTCTTTATTTGTTCATAATAGATTCCGATATATGCCCCCATGAAATAAAACGTTGCATAATTAAATACAATTGAACCCTTAAAATCTATTTGTAAATAATGGCGGTTTATAAATATATAAGCCCACTGAATGACTAAACCAATCAGAATAGAATATTTTCTTAAAAGTGCACTTTTTTTCATTGCCCAAAGGAATAATGGGAAGAGGATATAAAATTGCACACTAATAATTACAAAGTAAAGATGCGTATGTGCTTTTCCCCATAATAAATAAAACGATAATCGTTCCCAAATATCACCATAAGAAAATGAATCTAGAAAAATCCACTTTATAGAAAAATAGAATAATGAAAAGAAGATATATGGAACTAAAATAAATTTTAATCGCTTTTTATAGAAATTTGTTACAAGTTTTGTATCTAATTTTCTATTGTAATACGTATAGAATAATATAAAACTACTTAAAAAGATAAATGTTGGAGTTCCCCATTTACCAGCAGTATTAAGGAAATTATATATTGGAAACATAATAGAGGATGGTTCTACCGTTGTTGCACCAGTAGAAAATCCATGCACAAGAAGTACCCCAGTAATTGCAATTGCACGTGCTATTGTTATTTCATCTAATCTTTTTTGAACCCCATTGAAAATCACCTCTTTTTTATTAATGTAATGGGTAGTTGATGAATCAGTTGAAACTATTAATAAGTTGTTATTAAGTTATCAACAACCTCACTATTATACATGAATCACTTCGGTTAATGTAGAAAAACTTAAAAATGATTCAAGTATAAGTACAAGTTAATATATAAGTTATACCCAAAAAGTCTTCCACGTAGGCCATCCCTCCTACTATTTTACTAAAAACTACGTTTTGTCCCATTTTTCTTAATACCCTAATGAAATTAAAAAGGAACCATCTCAATTGAGACGATTCCATAATTAATACACTTGATTACTTATTTTTCAATACACGAGCTAATAATGTTGCAAACTCTGCACGTGTAATTTCAACATTTGGGCGATAAGTATTATCATTATATCCTGAAGTTAAATCGTTCGCTAATAATGTTTGAATGTAACCGTGTGCCCAATGTTTGGATGTGACATCTTTAAATGAAACATTACTTGAACCACTTAACGAGTAGGCCCTTGTTAAGATGGTCGCCATTTCAGCACGTGTTAATTTTCCATCTGGTGAAAACTTACCGGCAGAACGACCAGTAATAATGCCTTTTTCACTTACTGCTGCAATCGCATTATATGCATAGAATGAAGTCTTTACATCTGAGAATTGAGGTGTCTTAGTTGCTTTAAGATTTAATTCCCGAGCAATGATTGTTGCAGCTTCAGCACGTGTGATAGAATTATCTGGTTTAAATGTTCCGTCTACATACCCTTTAATCAGTCCAAGTTCGTTCAAGTAACTAATTGGAGTGTTTGCCCAATATTCTTTTGAAACGTCCGTATAGACAGGTTCCTTATAGTCTTCTTTATAAACTGATTGCAATTGATCGATATAAATTTTCCCTTTATTTTGAAGTGATTCTTTTGGTTGAGCAATATAAATTCTTTCAAATTTTATCGGAAGTTGAATATCTTGTGGAATACTAGCCGTTACGTATTTCCAACCAGTCCAATTTAAGCCACCCTCTTCGGTGAAATTAATGGTATGTTCTTTACCATTACCATCTATGATTACTCCTCTAAGCCAGTGGTTCCCTCCATATCCATATACCCAAACACCAAGATTTTTTGGTAAACCTATAATAGGAATTGGTGTTTTTGTTACAGCATAAGAAGCAGTTGTTCCAGTGCTAGTTGCCGTAAAGTCATATGATAATTTTAAACTTGATTTTCCTTGTCTAAATGCTTCGTACTTTGTACTGTTTCCAATGGATGTATTAGATCTTATTGATTCCGATTTCCAATTAGATATACTATCAAAACTATCTAGTACAATTGGAACATCACCATTCAATACTTCTACAGAAACTTCTGCTTTTACTCCTTGATATTCTGCTAAGATTTTTCCTTTACCTTGTTTAGTCGCAGTGAAAGTACCGTTACTAATTTGTCCGATATTTCCTTCAATTGTCCAATTTACATCGTTGGGATTAATTGTTACTGGATTATAATATTCATCATAAGCTTTAACAATGTCTAATTTAATCGAAGCATCTTTTATTACGGTGCTTGCACTATTTAGTATTTTAAAGGATTTCACTTTCCCTACTGGGGCAGTATTAACTACTTGTAAAATCGTAGAAACACGTCTTTCAACACCATCAGATGGTTTATTGACAAGGGAAGGATATAAGTACCCTGGTTCTCGGACAACCATCGTGGTTGAGCCACCACCATCTAAATTGATAGCTGATGTTGCACCTAGAGAAATTAAATATGATGCTAAATCTGTTAAACTTGTTCCATTACTATGAGACTGTCTCCCATCAACTGTAACGAGAAATACTCTAGTTCCAGAAGCATCTATTGCGACAGCAGTACGCGGGTTTCTTCCTTTAACAAAACTTGTTGTAGTAGGCATAGAAATATTTGGCTTTCCATTCTTTACTAATAGCGGTCCACCAGCCAAGATATACTCCGCATTCATCCATTTATCGTCAATCTCTAAATCTAGTTCGATTGTTGACCCAATTTCGATCATTTTTTTCAGTTCATCCGCAACATCTTTACTTTGAACTGAAATAACAAAACCATCAGCTGGTATGTTAGAGTTGCCACTTTCTCCATAATTCGTCATAGCTACAACTTTGCCCGAAATATGATCTCCGAAATGGATATTCTTCATATTTTGAGTGGCAGAAGTAACAATAATTTCAAGACCCCATACACCTGTTTCAGTCGATTTCATTTTAGGAGTATACAATACTGTTGTTCCATTCGGTCTAGTGTTATTGATTCGGTCAATTTTATATTCTTTCCCGTTTACTTTAAATGTTAAATCAGTTGTGAAATAGTCAGCAATCGCTTTTCCAGTGCTCGAAATACCGAAGGCAACTGGTGATTGAGTTGGACTCTCAGTATTAGTACCTAAAATACCGTAATTGATAATTTCATTGTTTATCGCAAGTAAGTTTGAAGGTTGTCCATCACTCATAAAAAATGATGCATTAACAGCACCTACTACTTGATGGCCATCAAAGCTATTTTCTTTTGCTCTTACTGAAGTGGTTTTCAATGAATTTATAGGATTTGGTAAGCCTAGTTCTAAATTAGTATATGTATTGGATAACTTTACATCTAACACATTTACAAATTCTTTCACGCTTCCTGATTGAAAGCTTTGTTGAATATGATTTACTTCTGGTCCTATTACCTTTTTCTTCTCGCTGACTTTGTTGTTGAATACGGAAGCCTCTGCAATCGTTCCATTAAACAAAATCATTGTAAATACAAATGCGACAAAGACCTTGCCTAATGATTTTATCAAAATCTATCACTCCAATTATCTGAAAAATATATGTTAGTAGAATAATAACACATAATTCACCTCTATTGGCAGATTGATAGAATTATGGTCAAGATTACCTATAAGAAATGAGATACATATGAACCAAAAATAGTAATTGAAATAATATTTGAAAAATAATATAATAGAATATTAGAAAACATAGGAAAAAGTACAATAAAAAAACTTAGGTGTGTTAAGTTCCCACCTAAGTTTTTTGTTTATTTATTTAATTCAGAATTGATTTTGTTGATTAAATCTTGAGCTGTAAAACTACCATCTACATTAATCCGTTTTAAGATATATGGGCCATCATGTTTCATAACATATCCTGGTTTAACAGAGATTGTCGACTTATATCCTGCTTTTTTAGCCATTGCTTCACTAGTTGCATTGAAAGCTCCAAATGGATAACAAAGTACATTTACAACTTTCCCTAGTTTTTCTTCTAAGATATTTTTCGATGTTACAAAATCATTATAGATTCGTTGCTCATATTCTTTCTGCGTTTCTAGCTTACCATTAGATTTTTTAATAGGACCTGTTACCGCAGCTGTACTTTTAGATCCATTTTGGAATTTAAAGTGTGCATCATGCGTATGACTTTGGAAATCGATTAGGCCAGAGTTAGACATTTCAGTAACTTGTTCCCAAGATAATTTTGGTAAGCCTTGGATAGTATGACGCATACCTGACTTGTAATTAAAAAGATTGTTGCTTTCATATTATATTTTTTCAAAGTTTCATAGGCATAAATATAATTACTTTCATAACCATCATCCATTGTTATTAATACTGGCTTATTAGGTAACTTACCTTTTCCATTTAAAAAGGCATTCATTTGTTCAGTTGTAATTGTTTCATAGCCTGCTTTTTGAAGAGCCAGCATTTGTTCTTCAAAGTTTTTAGGATCAACTGTTACACTATTTTGCGTTTTTTCATCGAAGTGATGATACATTAAAACAGGTACTTTGATTAACTCTTGAGGATATACTACTTCTCCAGTCGTACTAATTAATACACTTCTCGTTTTTTGATCCCACTGTATTTTTTGATCAAAGAAGTCGACTACCATTCTTAAAGGAATCAAAGTTCGACCATTATAGACTTTAGTTTTAACATCCGTTTTCAACTTTTTCCCATTTAGCGTATAATCCAATTTATCTACATATAGAATCATATTATTAGAACCATTATATAAATTAACCGTCTTCGTTTTTTGATCCCAAACTACTTTATAACCTAACATTTCAGCCGTTTTTCGAATAGGAACCAAAGTTCGATTACTTTCAATTCTTGGTTCAACATCATAATCAACTAATTCACCATCAACATACACACTGGCATATACCGCCTGGGCTGTAGTAAAAGGATAAAAAACTAAAATAATAAAAAAGACCATGAAAAAAGGAATTATTTGTTGAATTTTTTTCAATATCATCTCTCCAATTTATTCTCTACTAATTACCTTTTACGGTTTTTAAATTTTTGATAAATTCTATTACAAATCTTTATCATATAAATCTATTATATTATAAATATATGATAATTACATTACGTTTTGTAACATATTTAATGGAGATTCTATTGGGAGATTTTTTTGAATTGAATCGACGGTCAGATTTATTTCTATTAGTTGACTTACTTAGTGAAACATAACTCTTAAACTATTCATTTCTGTGCACCTGGTACATGATTTTATGCAACAGATACCTATATTAATACAAAAGAAAAACACTACACGACCTAAGCTATTTAGAGTCTTATCACAATCTAAAGTTCTATTAAATATCCTAGAATGTTTGCACACCAGGTACACTAAAATTAACAAAACTACAAACCTTGATCGCAATGGATTCCAAAAACATGTGGAAAATAATATCCTTCATTCCAAAAATAAAAAGATTGAAGGATATCTGCCCTACGTGCAGGAACGTTCGCTCTTTTTATTTCGGGCTA
Source organism: Ureibacillus sp. MALMAid1270 (assembly GCF_049202975.1). NCBI lineage: Bacteria > Bacillati > Bacillota > Bacilli > Caryophanales > Caryophanaceae > Ureibacillus > Ureibacillus sp. MALMAid1270. Next base: position 121,980 of record NZ_JBMIRP010000059.1, read on the forward strand.
ACTGTTCATTACATTAATGGCTAATAATAATATAAAAAAGAATGAGAGATCCTTCTTCCACAAAGCATTTTGTATTATCTGAAACTCTATCGGATTATCAGTTTCGTTGTGCACCGGCCGCACTATATTAACTTTAATAAGAAAAGCCCCTGTACATGATTTCTCACGTACAAGGACTTTCTATACAATTCTTAAATTCTATTGAATTATCAGAATTGTTTGTGCACCCGGTGCACGGTATTTATTATCGGTGGAATATTTACCAACATATGTATATAGTCTTTACATGCCGTAGCTTTAACGATCTCTACACCTTTTTTTCATATCTTAAAATTTGTCCAATGTCAATCTTTATCTTTCCATAAATAATTTGTTTTCTATATTTTGGTGCGAATACAATATGATACTTACAATTCCATGTCGTATGTGTTAAAACTGTTTTTGTCAGAAGACATCAAAGATCCCTTCTTGTTGCATAAATTTGGTTGGCGAACCAAAACTTATTTTAGCACCAGTTGGGATCTTTTTTAATACCCGCTGAAAGCTATACTGAACCCCCGGCCTAGCAGGGGGTTTTCTTTCTATGAAGAAAAGCTCTACACAGCCGAAGCTATGTAGAGCATTCTCAAATTCACTATACAAGTGAGTTATTATAATCGTACGTACACACAGTGCACTTATTATAATAATTTACTACATTTATTACTTAGAAATTGTAATTGCAGCAAAATCAGCAGCAAGATTTCCTTGTAAATCTGCAACAGTAAATGTATCTGCAGGTACTAAAGTAAATGTTTTAGCATAATCTGTTGGTGATACAGGTGTTCCTAATTTAATTGTCATCGTATTACCGTCAGCAGCCATATCTTCAGTTAATGTATTAGCATAAGTAGCACCATCTAATTTTAAAGCGAAGTCAGCAGTAGCATCTGCTACAGTAGTTGATTTAACTGTTTCACTGAATGTAACTTTAATAGTTGACAAGTCAATAAATTCAACTTTAGTTACTTGTGGTTTAACATTTTCTGTTAAGTTCAGAGTAGCTAGGTAATTATCCATCACAACTCCATCTTTACTCTTAACATTAGCTACTGAAATGTTACGGTTACCTGATAATGTATTCGTACCAGAAACTAATTTTAATTCTACAATATTACCAGGTAATAAAGTAACTGTATCAATAGTAAGACCGTTGATAGAATAGTTTGATTTATTCACAGCAGATGCACCATCAAGTGCACGGTCGAAAGTAACACGAATCGTGTCATTGTCAACAATTGTTGCTACTGGTACTGGTTTAGAAGTATCAGCATCAGAACCACGAACAAATTTAATATTTGTAGTAGCTAATGCATTATTTGATGCATCAGTAAAGTTGGCTAAAGAAACCGTATATTCCGCACCTTGAGTTAGAGCTCCACCGTTGAATGTAATATCTGATAATTTAACTTTTAATGATTTAGAATCACCAGCTACTGCTACTAATTTGTCATCAGCAGTCCCGTCTAAATCAACAGTAGAAGTTGTAGTAACATAGTCTTTATATTCCTTTGCTACTAAAGCATCTAAGTCACCAGGTGTTACTGTTTCATCAAATGTAAGGTAAAGGTATTCTTCACCATTTTCCTTTTTAACTTCAGATTTTACAAGTTTAGGAGCTACTGTATCTTTCTTAAATTCAACAATACGTGAAACTCCATCGAATGTTTCACCTGATAAGTCAGTAATAAGACTAGTTGCATTTGCTTTTACTGCAACTGTAGCTAAAACAGATGTAGCAGGAGCTTCTGGTGTGAAAGCAGTTGTTAAAGTTACTACATATTTTGTATCATCAGCAGCATCAACAGAAACAGAACCAGTTGAAGCAGTTAAGTCTGTTCCGTTAACCGTGAAATCTGTAATGTCAACGTTTTGTACTTTTTCAGAAAACTTAACTTCAAATTTATTTAAGCCTAAAGAAGTGATTGAAGATACAGTTGGTTTAACTCCATCTTTTGATCCTTTTGTAAAGCTAATAGATGTTGGATTTGGAGACACAAGGTTTCCAGCATAATCAGCTGCACCAAGAATAGTAGCTGAAATTTGAGATCCGTTTGCAATTGCAGGATCAATAGTTAAATCAACATAGTCATTACCTGGAGTAAATGCTGGAGTTACAGTAGCTGTTGAACCATCAGCAAATTTAAATGACCATGAACCTTGTGAAGATAATGGCTCAGTGAATTTAACACGAACAGTTCCTGCATTTAAGTTAGTGATAGAATCTACAGCAGGAGATACTTTGTCATTAACTGAAAATACTGATGATGTATAAGCAGAAACAGTTTTACCATTAGCAGCTTTTACAATACCAGAAGCTAGAGTTACTACGTATTCACCTTCTAATTTTGCACTAGCATCAATAATTACAGACTTTTTATCAGCACTTAATTTAGCGGCAGAAGTATTTGAAATAGTTCCTAATCCAGCACCAGAAATTTTCGTTAATGTAAATGCACCATCAACAATTGTTCCTGAACCATCAATGATTGAAGAATCTAGAACTTGATTGAATTTAACTTCAATTTGTTTCGCGTTAATTGCACTTACAGAAACAACTTTTGCTTCAGCAGTTTCAACAGCTTTACGTACTTCAGGTACTTCTGCACGGTGTACGAATACAGCAGCTTCAGCACGAGTTACGTTAGCTTTTGGTTCGAATTTACCTTCTTTTTTACCTTCAGCTACACCAAGGCTAGCTAAGATCTTAGCGAATTCTGCACCCCAACCACTTACATCATTGAAATTAACGATTGCAGCTTCATCTAATTTAAGACCGTAAGCTGTTGCAATCATTTTTGCAAACTCTTCACGAGTGATGTTGTCATTTGGACGGAATTTACCATTGTAACCAGAAATGATGTTTTCATTTTTTGCTTGTAATGCTGCGATGAATTTTGATGACCAGTGAGTTTTAGTATCATCAAAATCAGCTTTCGCGTCTTCATTAATAGTAAGACCTAATGAAACTGCAAGGATTTTTGCTGCTTCACCACGAGTTAAGTTGTTCCAAGCGTTGAAGTTACCATTTAGATCACCATCAAGAACTTTTTTGTCCCCTGATGTTAAGTAATCTACAGCATCTTTTGCCCATGCTGGGATTTGGTCGTAGTCTTTTAAATCTGATGCGAATGCTGCAGCTGGAACTAATGCAGATGCAACTAATGCTGCTGTTGCAGATGTCGCGATGAATTTACGACTTTTGTTTTGCTTTGCCATTAATTTATTCCTCCCTAAGTTCCTAAATTATATTATTCTTTAGAAACTATAATACTAGTTTTAAGATGACTATGATTCTATGTCGTAGGTATCATAGTTTCTCTGAATAATAAATAAATCTTATTTAAGTCTAGTAAGTAAACTTACTAGTCTCAAACTAGATTAATTTACCTACTTCAAAACTATAACATTAACAAAATTTATTTTCAATACCACATCTTGTGAAAATTTGTTACTATTTCATTAAACGGATTGCAGTTTTGTTACAGAAATTCTATTTTTTGTTAAAAAAATACCACAAAACTTGTAAAATAAAACAAAAATAACACGTTTTTATTATTTGTCCCAATGATTTAATTAACAAATATTTACATTACACGCCACAATTACCAAAAAAATTTGTTAATTTACTGCTAATTTTCATAGATTTAACTTACATTCCTTCGTGATGGAAACCATGATAAATAGTTGAGATGTACTTTACTTCAGTTACTACTTAGTTATTAATATCGTAATATGTTTTTTCCATCTTCACCAACCTTTATCTTTTTTCCTTTTTACTGGTACAATTAAGTTGACGTTCGTGGTGTTAAATGGTTACACAAATTTTAACAATTTTTTTCGAACTCTAAATGTTGTTATGGAATATAATAACTTAATCGCCAACAATCATCTTGCATCATTAAACCTAATCTAATCTCAGCATTTTGATCACTAAACGTTAAATCTATGAATTCCAAATTTCGCCCCAACCATATTCAAGTCCCTTTTAAGATATATTCAATTAATCTAAATTTATGACTCTAATTTTCATAAATTTATTATTTCTATTTAATAAGTAGAAACACATATTAATTCAAACATCATTTTAAAATAGTAATCTATTCAGAACTTAAATACTCAATCGTATTGTTTTTTTATTATTTCTAGTAAATTGGTTAAATAACTAGCAAAATAGTAGTATTTTTTGTTTAATTTCACTAAAACTCCTATCATTTCATTGTTTGATACTTTAATATAGAAAGAGAATATTAAACTAGTTACATCGCAACTAGAGTTATTAAATAGGGAGATGATTGAGTGAAGAGAAAGATCACTGCTGTTTCTTTAGCAGCATTTTTAGTACTACCACAACTTACACCAACAACAGCATCAGCAGAAGATATCTCAAAACATTGGGCAGCTACAGAGATGAATTACCTTATTCAAAAAGATATTTTAAAAGGCGATCAGTACGGTAATTATTTGCCAAAGGAAAATGTTACACGTGCTCAATTTGCTACGTTTATAGTAAGAGCATTAGATTTACCTTTAGTAACTACACCAGCAAATTATAAGGATGTTAAAGACGGCCAATGGTTCTATGATTCAATTAACATCGCCTCTTATTATGGAATTATTAAAGGTGATACAACAGGAAAGTTTAATCCAAATGCGAATATTACTCGTGAAGAGATGGCTGTGATGATTAAAAGAGCAATGGATTATTTAGGGATAACATCAACATCATCATCAGTTACTTTTTCTGATCAATCCAAAATTGCACCATGGGCAGTATCTTCAATTCAACAAGTAGCCTCAGTTGGAATTATTGAGGGAAATCCAGATAGATCATTTGCTCCAAAAGCGAATGCAACTCGTGCAGAAGCTTCCGTCATTTTATACCGTTTATTAAATCCTAATGATGTAGGTATCAAGATTGAAACAACATCGTATTCACACCAATTTTCAGATGTCGTTTCACGCCAAGCAAAAAATTCACCTAAAGTGGATGGTGCTGGTAAATTTACCGCAACCGATGCTCTTGTAGCATATTATTTAAATCCAAGTAACTTTAAATTGGGTACACCAGAGTATTATCAATTTTTAAAACTCTCAACTCCTGTGAAAAATCTTAGTGAAAATGTAGTCAATGAAAAGATTTTATATGGGAAAGGTATTTTAGCTGGTACAGCTAACTCATTTATTAATGCTGGGAATACTCATCAAATTAACGAAATCTATTTAATCTCTCATGCATTACACGAAACTGATCTTGGACGTTCTCCATTAGCAAATGGGATTGAAGTTGGTTTAGATATTAACGGTAATCCTGAAATGGTAACGGATGAAAACGCTAGTAGCTTACACAGTATTAAAAAGACTTATAATCTATTTGGAATTGGTGCAATTGACTCAAATCCAAATAAATACGGTTCCGAAAGAGCTTATAAAGAAGGATGGTTTTCTGTTGATGAAGCGATCATGGGCGGGGCGAAATTCGTAAAAGAGAAATATATTGGAGTTGGACAAGATACACTTTACGAAATGCGTTGGAATCCAAGCAATCCAACAGTTCACCAATACGCTACACATGTAATGTGGGCATTAATTCAAGCACAAGATATTGCTGAATACTACGAAATCATTGATGCACAAAATTCAGTGCAGTTAGTTTTCGACGTTCCTGTTTATGCTGGACAACCTGCTTCCTCTCCACTTCCTGCAGGTCCAAATCAATATGCTGTATTAACTGAATGGCAAGGTGCTGAAGGAGTTATGACAACTTCTGGTGTGAATTTCAGAACATATCCAAAAACTGGAATTGATTCTAACATTATTTCTAAACTTGAAAAAGGAACAAAGATTTCTGTACTTGGAAGTAATGGAGGATGGTACAAAGTTCGTGTGAACGGAACTGAAGGTTGGGTTTCTTTTGAATACGTTGAACTTACGAATGTTCTAAAAGTAAGTGATATGGCTGAGTATGCTATTAAAACTTTAAATGTAAGAAGCGAACCAAACACTTCTAGTTCAAAAATCGATAGCGTCAAAGCTAATTCTTTAGTTGTTGGTGTTAAAGATTCCAATGGAAACTTTGTAAAAGAAAACAACTGGTATAAAGTAATTGTAAACGGCAAAACTGGTTGGGTTTCTGGTGATTATGTATCAGAAGTAACATCAGAATCTAAATAACAATCAAGTTCTTGCAAATATAATAAAGTATTTAAAATAATAAAAAACGGCCCAAGTAATTTTACTCTTGGGTCGTTTTTTCATGTTTGATAAATTTAGTAAATTTAAGATTAAAAATCAAATGCATTTTAACTTTTCACGCATGAAATCTACTATTTGTTCAATGATAAAATATATTCCTGCAAAACCATTTATGGTATGATTGGTTGCAGTATAAAGGTAATTAATGAAAGGTTTGAATACACAATGAAATTTGTAACAATTATGGATGTTCCTTTTTTACATACGACTCAAGAAGATTTTGTCGCATTACTTGAAAAACGAATCGAAAACAAAGAAAAAACCTTTGTCATTACGGCAAACCCCGAAGTCGTAATGAAAGCTAATGAAGATCAAGAACTGATGAACATTACCAAACAAGCAACTTATATATGTGCTGATGGTATTGGTATCGTAAAAGCTGCAAAAATGCTTGGAAATCCTCTCCCAGGTAGAGTAACTGGTTATGATACGATGATTAGGCTTCTTGAAGTTGGTAATGAGAAGCGATATAAAATATTCCTAATAGGTGCACAAAAAGAAACAATCGAAAAAACAGTTGAAAACATTCATGCAACCTATCCTCAGGTTGATATCGTCGGATACCAGGATGGCTATTTCGACTGGAATCAAAACAATATTGCAGAAAGAATATCTGAATTAAAACCAGATCTTGTTTTTGTTGCACTTGGTGTTCCAAGACAAGAAAAATGGATCTCTCAGAATATAGGGAAATTTGATTTTGGCGTTTTCATGGGTGTTGGTGGTTCTTTTGACGTTATTGCAGGAACTGTGAAACGCGCTCCTAAAATATGGCAAAAATTAAATCTTGAATGGCTCTATCGCCTGCTACGCCAACCTAGTCGCTTTGGAAGAATGCTTGTACTTCCAAAATTCGCTTTAAAGGTTAGAAAGCTTAGCCGTGAACGTCAGGGGCAGTCAAAATGAGTAAGTCTACTTTTGTAAAAAGCACACTAATTCTTACTGTTGCTACCCTATTATCTAAAATTTTAGGAAGTATCTTTCGAATTCCTTTACAAAATATCGCAGGTGATGAAGTCCTAGGTATTTTTAGTATGGTTTATCCCGTGTATATGGTAGCACTTTATCTATCTGTTGCAGGGATTCCGGTTGCAATCTCCAAATTAATCGCCGAAGTAAATGCCAATAATGAACCGCATAAAGTTAAGGAAATTTATGTGACTGCAAGTATTTTAGCACTATCTTTTGGTGTGCTTAGCTTCTCCATTATTTACGGTTTTTCTTCGAGTATTGCAAATGCACTTGGAGGTCCATCAACTCGTATTGCACTCATAGTTGTTGCAATTACCTTGTTAGTCGCTCCTTATATGGCTGTATATCGTGGATTTTTCCAAGGTTTTGGAATTATGCAACCAACAGCCATTTCACAAGTTCTTGAACAGTTGATACGTGTTGGATTTATACTTATTATTGCCTATGTACTTGTTTCATTGAATTATTCAAATGAAATAGTCGCGGGTGGAGTCATGATTGGCTCAGTATTCGGTGCGCTAGCGTCATTAGTTTATCTGCGTATTAAATTTGCCCGTTCTTCTAATAGAGCAAAATCAAGCGTGAAGTATACATTCGGAGTTTTTACATCAAGGAGTAAAATCATATTAAAATTATCGATTCCAATTGCAATCGGTTCAGTTATGATGGCATTATTTAATTTCGTTGATTCATTTACAGTTACTTATAGTCTACGTAATTTAGGTGTAGTAGATAATGAAATCAACTACTTATACGGGATTTATGGACGTGGACAAACATTGGTTCAAATTGCCACGGTTTTTGCAACCTCCATTATTCTACCGTTAATACCCCTAGTTACTAAAAAGTTAGCGGAAAAGGATTTACTAGGTACACGTAACGTAATAGAACGTACTCATCGAATGACACATCTTATTTCTTGGCCGGCTGCGCTTGGTTTATTTGCATTAACATTGCCGATCAATTTGGCTTTGTTTACGGATTTAGAAGGTAGCACGATGTTAGCCATTATTAACATAAGTTCCGTATTTACCTCGTTAACAATTTTAGGTACTGGTATTTTACAAGGAATGAATGGTGAAAAAATCGCCGCAACAATTATTATTGGCGGTGTATTATTAAAAGTACTTGCTAACATTATCCTTATTCAAGCTTATGGATTAGATGGTGCAGCTCTTTCAACTTTATTGGTATATATTTTGTTATTTATTGTAAATTCACTATTTATTTTCAAAAGAATTCGTTATTCTATTATCAATCGACAAGTCGTTATGATTATTATTTCGTCTATTGTAATGGCTATTATTGTAGGTATTCCAACATTACTGTTCAATTTACATAATTGGTCAAGGATCTTTGCATTATCATATGTATTTGTTGCAATAGTCATTGGAGGAATTATTTACATGGCCTTATTACTGATTACGAGAACGATTACTAAGCAAGATTTGAAACAACTTCCTATCATCGGAAAAAAGTTCAAATAACTACGAGAGGATGAAACATATATGTTGAAACAGAAATGGTTATGGTTTGCTGTAATTCTACTACTTATCATTTCTATACCTGGCCTTGCAAACAGGTGGAAAGTGGAAACTTCAAGCACAAATTACGAAATTATTATTCCTTATAGCGAAATAGTCTATGTTGCAGATAATAGCGACTTAACTGTAGATGATGTCCTCTCAACTTTAAAAGAAGCAGGACTTACAACAGTTAGTTTAGAGGCTGCTTCATTAGAAGATATGGAAAAGCAAGGAACTATTTCAGTATACGAGGAACATGAATTAGCAAGTTTACTCCGTTTTACACCTTACATTGATGAATTTGATGTTGAGAAATTAGGTTTATATATCAGTGTACCGAAGGAGTCCGAAACACAACAATTTTTAAAGGAAACGATTCAACCTGAAGAAGTTGAGATTGGTGGAGAACAATTCTATTTCCTTCCAAAAGATAATGGGCATTATTTAATTGACACTCCAATTGGATATAACCAATCATCAATTGAAAAAATTAATAAACACGGCCTATTCCATGTATTCCGTGCTAAAAATAGCGAAGAGTACGTGAATGAAAACATCGTTGATCAACTTGTTACGTTAAAAAACGATCGCGTATCAGGTATTTTAGGTTCAGGCACAGAAACAATTGGTTTTGGACACTCAAATCAGGATGATTTAATAAAAAAACTACAAGATGCTGGTTATTACTATTATTCTATTGAAGGTAATATTCTTAAAGGTGAAGAAACATTCGCCAGAAGCACGAAATTCGATATTATTCGTTTACTTAGTATAGATGTAAATAAAGAAACATCATTAACTGTATCTGATAGTATCGATCGTACCATCCGCGCTTTAAAAGAACGTAATATTAAATCCATTTTTTATCACATAAGAACAAAAGGTGTTGCAGAAGATAATTTAAATGAAGCAACTGAATTTTTAAAAGGTGTTCAAGAAAAAATGCCATCTAGTTTTACAGCTGGCGCACCTAAATTGTTTGATAGAATATCTATTCCTGCATGGGTAACAGGAGTTATTTTACTAGCTGGAATTCTTTATACATTTTTAGTTTCTGAATTACTAAAGTCAAACATTTTACGTATTCTCATGACTGGATTAATGGCACTATTAGCTATAGCATATTTTGCGCTAGATCGAATTCTTTTCTTACAAGTTTTTGCACTAATCATTGCCTGTATAACACCAATTTATGCTGTAGTAAAAGCATCAAATGGTTCAACTCGTATTAGCAATATATTCCTTCAATATGCAAAAGCTGTTGGGATAAGCTTAATCGGGATTGCAATCGTTATTGGTTTATTAAATGGAAATGGATTTATCACCGGGTATGATGTCTTTAAAGGAGTCAAGCTCGTATATGTGATTCCGATTTTAGGAATCGTTCTATTTGTATTTTTTGCTTGGACTAATATTGCTTCTGGTGGTATGAAAAACGGGCTAAATCAGACCGTTACATTGTTGAATAAAGAAGTGAAATATTGGCATTTAGTATTATTTGTCATTGCTGCTGGTATCGGATTATTTTACATTAGTAGAACTGGAAATACAGGTCCTGTAAGTAATTTGGAGTTGACGTTCAGACAATTACAAGAGGATATTCTATATGTACGACCAAGAACAAAAGAATTTTTAATTGGCTTCCCATTCTTTGTATTAGCACTTTATGTAATGGGTAAAAACCGTAAATGGGGTATGATTTTCCTTATTCCTGGTGTGATTGGATTCTTATCGATTGTAAATACATTTACACATTTACACATCCCTATCGGAATTTCCCTACTTCGCACTTTATATAGTGTTGTTCTAGGATTTGTTATTGGTCTTGTTTTTATCTTGATCTACAAAATTGTGTGCAAATTTATATCAAAAGCAAAAGCTAAATGGACTTCCTCTTTATAATCTAAAAGTAAAACTTTTTAGTAAATTCAACATGCAAAAATTTAAAGATTGAGGTGGTTCTAGTGCATATTGTTCTATCTGGCTATTACGGATTTGATAATGTTGGAGACGAAGCCATTTTGTACTCTATTATCCAGGCATTCAGAAAGTTGAACTCTGATATTGAGATCACTGTACTTTCCAATAACCCAGAAGTAACTGCTAAAACTTATGGAGTTAAAGCTATTAATAGATGGAAGATTAAAGAAGTTAGTGCAGTGTTAAAAGAATCCGATGGTTTAGTTAGTGGTGGAGGTAGTCTGTTACAAGATAAAACTGGGTTAAAATCGATTCCATACTATACAGGAATCATGCGAATCGCAAAAAAACACAAAAAGCCAGTCTTTATTTACGCACAAGGTATGGGCCCAATCGATAAATGGATTAGCAAATTTATCATAAAACACATGTTAAACAAGGTAGATAAAATCACAGTAAGAGATATAGCATCTAGAGAATTACTTGAACAGATAGGTATCAAGAAGGAAATTACAATCGTCCCTGATCCAGTGATTGGCCTTAGTGGTAATGATTTTAAGAGTGAGTGGTTGAATGTACAGCCTTTTAGTTCGTATGTTTCGGTGAGTGTACGTGACTGGCCATCAACTGTTCCATTCATGCAAAAAATTGCTCAAAGTTTAGATTTACTTGTACAAAGTGGAAATACAATCATCTTTGTACCGATGCATGGAGAACATGATGTAAAAGCCTCTCAAGCTGTTGCTAATTTGATGAATGAGAAAAGCGTCATAGCACCTGGTGATTTATCGATTGAAGAAAAAATTGCAGTTATCGGGAAATCTAAATTGTTAATTGGAATGAGACTACATTCATTAATTTTTTCCGCAATCCAAAATACACCTTTTATTGCCATCTCATATGATCCTAAAATTGATGCATTTGCACAAATTGTAAATCAGCCTATTATTGGACATGTTGAGGCAGATACGTGGACTGGACAACAGTTGTTTGACTTAGCTTCGGAAATGTTAACTAATGGAGATTTGCTGCAAGAGGAGATTCATACTCGTGTAGGAACGCTGCAAGGTGAAGCTATTAAAACAGCAAGTCTTGCTTTGGAACTATTTAATTCAAAGTTATAGAGATGAAACCGTGGGCCTGTGCCCTCGGTTTTTTCATACTCCAATTGTTTACATTAGTTAATCTATTGAATGATTTACAATTTTTACGAACTTATATGAATAGATATATCAATTTTGGAAATAATATCAATAATCAGCAGAAGGTGGGATACGAATGAATACAAAATTTTTCTCATTAAGTAAAGAAGATTGGATATTCGGGATTATCAGTTCTGGTATTGTTGTTACGATTATTCATTTTTTTAACTCATAGCGAATATAAATTTTGTTTTTTGCCATCTAAAATGTTAGCTTTCCCCTCCCTAAAATTTTCTGATATCCGTCTTTCTCAACCTTCTATTGAACAAGTAAAAGCACCTCTGATTTTTAAAAATCGAGGTGCTTTCTAATTTTGTTGAAATATCATGCTGTCATTTCCTCCGTATGAGCCGTTTATGAAGTCTATTATAAGACGAGCATATATAACGGCTTTACAAATGTTCTTCTCTTCAAATAACTTTATAAAGATTAACCACTTTTTGATTTGTATTTCTCTTTCTTCACAACTAAATCATAGAATAATGCTTCATTTCGTTCTGCTAGCGCTTCATCGATTAGACGTTCAAGGTTTCTCTCTTCAAGTATCGTAATAATACCGTCAATTTCCTCTTCTTCTTTACTCGTAACAAGATTTACCGTTTCTTTTTGCGTTACCGCTTCATCGATAATTGGCATTAAATGATCGTGAACATCAGATTGAACAAGTAATTGATAAAGTGGATAACGAATAAAGCGGTTTCCGCGCTGAAAAACAAATATCTCTGATAGATTTTCAATTTGCATCGTATTCAAATTAATAATCATCTCTTTCCCATCCACTGGAATAAATTGATACAACTCATTGTCTTTCATGATGGAAAAATATTGATAAGCAAATACTAATCGTAAATTGTTATCGGTTACTTTCGTATAGAAAGGCTTCATATATTGAACATGAATCATCTTTCTCCTCCTAATAATAGAAGTTTTTTGAAACTGGATTTAACATATTTTTAACTTAACAATTGTAAGCAAATTAACGAAATGACCCATTTTGCTGATGAAAAATTGCTTACACGATTTATGTGTATTTTGACTTTTCAAGTGTACAAAATATCCATTTATTCATTTATACGATTGTAAGTTCCTGATAATGATATGTTCCCCAGACTTTTCATCTTTCAAACTTCAACAGAAGAGCGAATTTTGTCTAATATAGGAATTTCATGTTTTCAAACTAAAACTTTTTACTTTTAGTTAATTGATTTTATATATGTGAAGTGTTTTTTGGTTTGTAGTTTTATTAATGGTTGTCCATTCGAAGTGGTTCGATCTAATGTAAAATTGAAATCTTACTTTACTCCATCACTTTTTTTCTATTGATGAAATAAGTCCGAGATGAAGGTGATGTATGTATTGTAAGGAATTTCAAAATGTTAAAGACTTTATGTTTCATCGTTTCTCTTGTTTCGAAGATTAAAACCCCTTCTTTAAAGTCAAAGATGAGTAAATCATAAAGTACTCCACCTACAGAAATCCCTTTAAATTTTTTGTATAATTCCCTTGATGTATATTGTGCACGACATCGGTACTCAACATCTTCAAATATAGTAAAAGTCCATTGAAAGTCAGATTTACGTAATTGACCAATTGTCGACGGCGGTATCATAATTTCATACCTTTTCAATTGCGGTTCCTCCATTCAAATATGTAATTATACTATACTCCTTCAATATACTATTCTACTCAAATTTTATCAAAATTTGTAAATCCCTTCGTGGTGAAGTATTTTTTCTCTTCGCTCTGAGGGGATATTAATTTTCTTATTAAGAGTTCGCTAAATTTATAAGAAAATAGTAGGAAATGGTGAGAGAATGAAGAATGAGGTTTCGAAATTTGGAAAGCATTTAAAGGAATATCGTGAAGAATTAAATATTAATCAAAATGAAGCAGCCTATATGCTTGGAATTATTCCAAATACATATTCCAACTATGAACGCTGTGAACGTCCAATTCCTATGGCATACCTTCCAATAATTAAAGAAGTATTTCAAATTCCAGATGATCGGTTCTTGGACATGCTTCTTGATCGCCCTCGCCGTAAAACTAGAGAGTCCGCTGAAGAAGCAGCAATCCGGTTAAAGGATATGCGCGAAAAGTATATAACAGGCGTAACAGATTCCTTATACGATCTTATCAATGACTCTTCAGAACTAAGACAACTACTAGGCTTTATCTCAACAATGGATTCAAAGAAACGTCGATTGTATTTAAATGGACTAAGACAAATTCTCGTTGTATATGATGATTTACTCAATGCTCAGTTAAGTGATAGAACACCTGACGATGAAGATTCTATTGAATAATAAATAAATTATTAGAATAAAATGGGGCTGTCCCATAAGTGGAGATTTTTCCACTAGGGGCAGTCTCGTTTTGTTTAAAAATCAAAAAAATTTATTAAAGAAAAAAATCGTCTCCTTTTCTATAATTGTAAGTGACGAAACAAACAATTGGAAAGGTGAGA